>JAIRMD010000146.1 GCA_031258915.1 Prevotellaceae bacterium | reverse complement strand
GTTCTTAATTTTGATTTTTCGGGCTTAGATACCTCGAGCGTGGAACGCTTCAATGCCTCCTTTTCACAGAAAGTGCAAGACGTTATTTACGGCTTTTTGAGCAGCTACAAGCATCTTTTCCCGGAGGGAGGCATATACAACAGGCAGATAGATGAGCAGCGTCCGGGTGTTGGCGCGTTACGGAAAGCATTTAACGCAGCAGAATCCGCCGGCAAAAAAATTTACATCATTATTGACGAATACGACCATGCTGCCAACGACCTTATTGCCATGGGTGCTTATGAAGGCGACAATATTTACCGCAGCTTGATTGGGGCAAATGGCCCTATGCGCGATTTCTACGAGACATTAAAAGAAGGCAGTAAAACGGTGGTTGACCATATTATTCTTGCCGGAATTACGCCCGTTATGCTCGACGACATCACAAGCGGTTTTAACATCTCCAGTAACATATCGCTCAAGAAGCAATACAACGAAATGTTAGGGTTTACGCAGGAAGAGGTATATACGCTTATGGAAGCTACAGGTATTAACCCTGCTATGGTTAGCGTTGATATGGAGCTGCTGTACAATGGCTACCTTTTTCACGCAGATGGCGAGCGCAGAGTGTATAATCCTTCGATGATGCTCTACCTGTTTTACCAGATACGAAGCGAAGGTGCTACCCAAAGCGTTATTGATGAAAATCTGAAAATGGATTACGGGCGCTTGCAGCGGTTGATTAAAAATAATCGCGACCAGCTGACGCAAATAGCGCAAAATAGCAGCATCTTATCCGAAGTAGTCTCCAGATTTTCTATTGACCGCTTGCTTGACAACAACCATTTTGCTTCGCTGCTATTTTACCTGGGGCTGCTAACCATCGACAAAGTAGAAGAAGGGGTTTTGCGGCTGAAAATTCCAAACTATACCATTCGCACCATTTTTTGGGAGTACATCGAGCGAGCGCTCGCCGACAGCAACCCGGATGTTCTGATAAACATGAACGAGCAGAGAATAGCCATGAGAGAGCTTGCCTACCGGGGTAATCCCCGCCTGTTTATCGAGTGCGTCGTCAAAAATATTTTCAGCCGCCTGTCGAACCGCGATTTGATGAATTTTGACGAAAAATATATCAAAATTATCCTGCTGAACAGCTTATTCCAAAGCAAGCTCTACGTTACCATCACAGAGCTGGAGGTAAGCCGGGGCTACACGGATATCTACATGCAGCGCAGCCATTTACTGCCCGATATTCCGTACGAGTGGGTTTGGGAAATCAAGTATATCGGCAAAAAAGGCGCAACAGGCAGCGCGTTGAGGGCAAAGCGCAAAGAAGCGCGCGCTCAGCTCGAAAAATACCGCTGCTCGCCAATGTTCGCAGGCCGCACCGATGTCCGGTACCTTTCGCTGATTTTTATCGGTAAAGACAAGTACGAAATAGAAGAAGCTTAACCGGCGTTTAACCGGCACCCTCCACCCCCCGGCGGGGCTCCTCTCCCCACCGAAACGCCTCCACCTCAACTCCGGCAAGGCTCACGGCGCGGTTCACCACCGTCATGGCCAGGTCGTCAATGGTTTGCGGATGGCTGTAGAAGGAAGGGCTTGCGGGGCAGATAATAGCGCCCGCCTCTGCCGCTGCCGCCATGTTGCGCAGGTGGATGAGGTTGTACGGCGCTTCGCGCACCAGCAGCACCAAGCGCCGCCGCTCCTTGAGCATTACGTCGGCGGCGCGGCTGATGAGGCTGTCAGCTACGCCTGCGGCGATGCGGGCAAGCGTCCCCATGCTGCACGGCGCCACCACCATGCTCCCAAAGTTTGACGACCCCGAGGCAAACGGCGCGGAGAAGGAGGCGTTGTCGTACACCTTTACGGGCAGCGTGGCCAGCAGCTCGTCGGCGCTGCGCCCCAGCTCGTGGCGAAAAACGTCGCGCCCGCTGCCGGAGAGCACCACGGCCACCTCGCCCACCTGCCCGCGCAGCCCGCACAGCCGCTCCAGCAGCAGCTTGGCGTAAAGAGCGCCGCTCGCGCCGGTTACTGCAACTACGATATTCTTTTCCATGCAATTTCTTACTGACCAAACAAAATTACGAATAAAATCGCTAACTTCGCCAAAAAAAAATTATACCTTTGTGCTCCCAACATCTTTATACAGGTTGAATTTTTTTACCGACATAGGGCGCTACCTCCTCCTCATGCGGCGCGTTTTCAGCAAGCCGCAGCGCTGGCGCATTTTTTACGCTCAGGCGCTGGACGAAATGATGGGGCTGGGCATAAGCTCGCTGGCGATGGTTGCCATCGTATCCATTTTTGTGGGCGCTGTTATCGCCATACAAACGTCGCTAAACCTGATGAGCGCCCCCTCCTACATGGTTGGGCTGGCCACCCGCGACTCGCTCATTCTGGAGTTTTGCTCCACCATGATTGCCCTCATCCTTGCCGGAAAAGTTGGCTCCAACATAGCCTCGCAGATAGGCAGCATGCGCATCACCGAGCAGATAGACGCGCTCGAGCTGATGGGCATAAACTCGGCCTGCTACCTCATCCTGCCAAAAATGTTGGCAATGGTTATCCTCGCGCCGTTCATCACCATCTTCAGCATCGCGCTGGGCATTTTTGGCGGGCTTATCGGCTTGGCGCTCACCGACTACCTCACGGTTGAGCAGTACATCGAGGGGATTCAGCGCGACTTTACGCCCTACTACGTTACGTACTCCATCGTCAAATCTATGGTGTTTGCGCTTATATTTGTCTCCGTTTCGTCCTTTTGGGGCTACAGCGTGCGGCACAGCACGCTCGAAGTGGGGCGCAACAGCACGAGGGCGGTGGTAACCAGCTGCATCTGCATCCTGATTTTTAACCTGCTGCTAACCGAGCTGCTGCTGTAGCTTCCGAAAAGTATGATTGCTGCAAAAAACATACACAAAGCTTTCAACGGCAAGCAGGTGCTGGAGGGCATCTCGGCGGTTTTTGAGGAGGGCAAAACAAACCTCATCATCGGCCAAAGCGGGTCGGGCAAAACCGTGCTGCTCAAGTGCCTCGTGGGGCTGCACAGGGCAGATAGCGGCGAGGTGTGGTTTCACGGCGTGGAGTACACCGCCCTTTCGCGCCGGCAGCGAAGCGGAATGCGCCGGCAAATAGGGATGCTATTCCAAGGCGGAGCGCTGTTTGACTTCGCCACGGTGGAGGGCAACGTGATGTTTCCGCTCACCATGTTTTCGAGCTTGAGCAAGGGCGAGCAGCGCGACAGGGCGCACGCCTGCCTTGAGCGCGTAAACCTCATCAACGCCCGAAAGCTGCAAATTTCGGAGCTGAGCGGCGGAATGCAAAAGCGGGCGGCCATAGCGCGGGCTATCTCGCTCAGACCAAAATACCTCTTTTGCGACGAGCCAAACTCCGGCCTCGACCCCAAAACCGCAATCCTGATTGACGCGCTCATAAAGGAGATTACCGTAGAGAACAGCATCACCACCATCATCAACACCCACGACATGAACTCGGTGATGGAGATAGGCGACAAGGTAATTTTTCTCTACAGCGGCAAAAAGTGGTGGGAGGGCACCAAAAACGATATTTTGGATGCGGAGAACGTGGAGCTCAACGAGTTTGTTTTTGCCAACAGCCTCGCAAAAAAGGCTCGCGGCATGATGTAGGCGCCGCACACTACCCCAGCCTCGCAACGCTGCCCGTATCGCTGCACGCGCGCAGCAGCTCCCTCACGGTTTTTTTGAGCGCCGGATGCACAAAATCGGGGGCGAGCTCGGCAAGCGGCGCAAGCGCAAAGCGGCGCTCGTGCAGGAGAGGGTGAGGTATGGAGAGCAGGGGGGCGCTTACCACCTTATCTCCGTAAAAAAGAATGTCAATATCAATGGGACGCGATGAGTAGCCCGCCCCCGCCGTGCGCACCCTGCCCATCCTCCGCTCCACCTGCTGTGCCGCCCGCAGCAGCAGGTGCGGCGGCAGCAGCGTGCGCACCTGTAGCGCCATGTTCAGAAAATTTTGCGCTGCCTCAAACCCCCAAGGCGCCGACTCGTAAACGGAAGATTTTTTTTCTATCCAAACGCCGGAGCGCTGTAGCGCGTCGCAGGCAGACGCAAGCAGCCGGAGGCGGCTGCCCATGTTGGAGCCTAACAGCAAAAAGACGGGGGGGTGAAGCGCCGTATGCATAGCATTTTTTACTGCGGAACAAATCGGTAGGTGATGCTGCCCTGCTGGCTTTTGGACGATTCCGACACCGAAAATCGGGACAGCAAGGCCGCCTGCCGGGCCGACTCCCGGATGCACGGGTCGGCTGCAGATTTTTTGCCGTCAACGCCGGCGGAGGCTACCGAGCCGTCGCCGGCAACCACAATGCTCACCACCACCTCGCCGCCTTTTTCGCATAAGTACACCGGCACCGGCAGCACAAAAGCCTTGCGCCCCGTCAGGCGATACGACATGACCGAGGGGCCGGTGTAGCGCTTCTCCTCTTCGGATTTTTGGTCGGCATTTACCTCGCGGCGGCGGCTTTGCAGCGGCATATCGCCGCCATCGGGCGCCTTGCCGCGCTCCGGCTCCGCATGGTTGAGCATTTGCCGCGTAGCGGCCAGCTTCGCTTGCAGCGCGTCGTGCTCGGCAAGCAGCCTGTTGCGCTCGCCGCCGCCGATTTCTTCCCGCGCCTCGTCCACCGCCGTGTTGCGCAGCGGCTCGGAGCTTCTACGCGCCGCCAGCGCTACCTCACGCTCCAGCTGCTCCTTTTCGTGCTGCAATGCCTCCAGCATTTTGACCTCTTCATCCGAAAAGCTCTCCAGCACAATCTCCATCGATGCAGGGTGAGCGCTTCTATCCAGCGTGATGAACATCAAGGCAATGGCTGCGCACAGGTGAAAGATTATGGTCACGTAAATCTCCACCTGATACCTGCTCACCAAGTCTCCCAAAGCACGAATTATACCGCCGAACTTCATCGATATAGCGAATTTCTCCTTTTTCTACAATCCACAAAGGTAGCAAAATTAAAAAAAAAAAAATGCACCCTGCTTTTTGCTTTGTGATATTTTTTGCTACCTTTGTGCAGTAAAAAAAACTCAGCGTTTGCAGAATTGATTAAAAGCATGACGAAACAAGCTTCATTCCGGAGCGAAAAGCTTTTGGGCACGCTGCCCGAAAGCCAGTGGACAGCTGACAATGGACAGCTGCCCCAATTCTTCGTTGTCAGCTGTCAATTGAATACACACACACACACACACACACACACACACACACACACACACACACACACACACACACACACACACACACACACACACACACACACACACAAAAAAAAAAAAAAAGACAGAGACACTATAAAAACGAAAATAAAAA
>JAIRMD010000139.1 GCA_031258915.1 Prevotellaceae bacterium | reverse complement strand
CGCTGCTTTGCGCACACCACGCAAGTGCACAGCTGCAAGACCCGGACAACGCGGTAGAGCTTTCGCACGACTACGACGAAAGCCAGAAGCGGCTTGACTTTTACGCCGACAACAAGGATTTTTGCGACTACTACCTGTCCATTTTCTTTTTCAACACCGAAGGGTTTGAAGGAATATCGTCCGGAACGCCGCTTACCGTCGGCCCCGGCAGGCGGCAGGTTGCAACTTACCGCGTAAGGGAGGGCGCAACCCGCCTATCTTACAACTACCGGTACGTAATGTACAGGGGTAACAGCCGAAAAAAGCCAAACATTGATTTTACTTACGCCTTGCCTGTGGCGGTAAGCAGCGCGGTTACGGCGGCGGTGGCCGAAAATACAGACGGCTACCGGCTGGACTTTAGCCTGCCTTCGGACACGGCCTACGCCTGCCGCGGCGGCGTGGCGTGCGACGACAACCTGAAAGATGTTACGCTCAAAGGGCACAAGCGCTTCGGCAGCGACCGCAGCATGTCGCAGGTAACCCTGTACCACGCCGATGGAAGCTTTGGCGAGTATGCCTTCAGGGGTACCCCGCTGGTTTACCCCGGACAAAGCGTCAAAATGGGTGCTCCCATAGCCGTTGTCGCAAAAACAGACAGGTACTTGCTTCGCTTTGCCGCCTACTTTCTGGACAAAAACAAGCTGAAGCAAGACAACGGAAATAAGCACACGCACTTTCGCCCGTTTTTTCAGACCCTCAACGAAGGAAAAACGCGGCTGAGCAGCGGCGCCACCTACTTCTGCGAGCGTACGGACGAAATGCTGATGCAGGAAATGAGCAGGCGCGAAAAGAAAAATTTTCTGAAAAACAAAGAGCAAAAGTAACCGGATGAAAAGCAACCGACCAGCCTTAGCCATTCTGCTTTTACTGTTCGCCACCTCAAGCATTTTTGCGCAGGAAAACGTGAAAGTACAGGACCCCGAAAAGTACTTTTCGAGGAAAGAAAAGCAGACTTTTGAGCGCGCCATCGGCTACGAGGCGGCGTTCTACAACCGCATTTTTCCCGACAAAAAAATTAGTTTTTCGGACGTAAACTTTACGGTTATCCCCAACCACATGCAGTACATAATTTACCGGCAAAACTTAGGCGGCGCTTTTCACCGAAACTCGCTGGGTGTTTACTTTCCCGCCACGCATGAGCTGGTGGTTTGCTCCGACAAAAAGTATAAGAAAATCTTCATCGAGGTATCGAGCCACGAGCTGAGCCATGCCTTTTTGCACCTGCACTCAAGCGGTAAAAACATTCCCGCTTGGCTGAACGAAGGCTTGGCCGTTTACCTCCAGCAGATGACGTTTGGCAAAAAAACAGTAAAGCAGCGCATTAATCAGCACTACTTGGCGCGGGTAAAAACGCTCATTGAGCTGAAAGACCTCAACCTTGCGGAGTTTGTGGCGTGGGATTACCAAAAATTTTCGTCCGAATCGTTCTCACAGGAAGGCTACGGCTACGCCGTTGGCTACTGCCTGACGCTTTTTTTGATGCAGCGCGACGAGGACAATGCCATCGCCATTTTCAGAAATTTAGTTGGCGAGCAAACGTCAATGGAGGTTTTTGACGCCCACTACCCCGGCGGCTTTGCCCAGCTCGAAAAGGACTTCACGGAACGCTTCAAATGAGCCGTACTGCTCGCGGCGTAGCGTTGTGCATAGGTTTAACCGCCCAGAGATTTCGGCTTGGCGAACTTTTGCGCTCTCATCTTTACACCCTTTGCGGTTAGATTTTTTTTCACCACTGGCCGACTAAAAAATCAGCCATAAAAAAAGGTGCCCCTTGCAGATCGCCCAGAAGTTGGTAGTTTTGTTGTTGCCACAATAAAAATTACAGCTTATGGGAAAAAGCGAGAAACAATATGAATGCCAAAATAAATTGGCAATTTACGACGGAAAATGCGAGGATAAAATTGCGTAGACTTTATCCGACATTCAAAGAGTGACTTAACAGTAGATATGCCGTCCGGAAAATACCGCCCCGATTACGACAAGGATAAGGAGCTAAGAGTTGAATCTCAGGAGTTTAAGGAGACCGTTAAGGAGTAGCGATTTTCTGCTCTCACCTTTCCGCTGCTTTCAAGCTCAGGTCGAGGCTTTTGATTTGGTGGGTGAGCGCGCCTACGGAGATGTAATCTACGCCGCACTCGGCGTACTGCCGCAGCGTTGCAAGCGTAATCCCCCCCGATGCCTCCACCTCGTACCGTCCGCATATCAGCGCCACCGCAGCTTTGGTATTTTGCAGCGAAAAGTTGTCGAGCATGATTCTGTCAACACCTCCCAGCGCTAACACCTTCTCCACGTCGGCCAGCGAGCGAACCTCCACCTCTACCGGTAGCGCAAGGCCTGTTTTTGTCAGGTAAGCGTGCACGTTTTTTATCGCCTGCTCAACGCCGCCCGAAAAATCCACGTGGTTGTCCTTAATCAGAATCATGTCGTGCAGCCCCATGCGGTGGTTGCTTCCGCCGCCCAGCGCCACCGCCATTTTTTCGAGCACGCGCATGCCGGGTGTAGTTTTGCGGGTGTCGATAACCTTTGCTTTTAGCCCGTCGAGCGCGGCGGCGTAGATGGCGGTTTGCGTGGCTATGCCGCTCAGCCGCTGCATAAAGTTGAGCACCAGCCGCTCGGCCTGCAGCAGCGAAGCGGCATTTCCGGTAACGTAAAAAACAACGTCGCCGGGCTTGACCCGTGCGCCGTCGGCAATGAGCCGCTCGACGGCAACGCTGCCGTCGAGCTTGCGGAAAATGCGCTCGGCCACCTCCACGCCGGCAATCACGCCGACCTGCTTCACCAGCAGCCGCATTCTTCCCGTAGCGCCGCGCGGGATGCACGCGAGCGAGGTATGGTCGCCCTCGCCCACATCTTCGCGTATGGCAAGGTCTATGATTTCGTCGGTAAGGAGCGCTGGGTTAATTTTCATAATCTATGCCGAGTTGCTGGATGGTGTAGCTGTTACGCCCGCTTACCAAAAGAAGAACGGTAACGCGAAACCGCCTATCGCCGGCGATGAGAAGGCCTATGCCGTAGTGCTTGCCGGCTTTGCCCCCAACGTGCAGCATGGAAAAACTCACCACTTTGCGCTGCACAAAAAACTCCTCGACTATCTCGGCTGCCTGTCGGGCAGAGCATGTTTTTTCGGCGGCAAGCACCCGTAAGTCAATAGGAGAAGCAAAGCGCACAGAGAGCTTGTCGGCATCGCCTGACTTCAGGTTGTCGGACACTTCCTTAAAAACGCTCACTACATCGTCAGGTTTAACGGCAGCAGCATCCTGCGAAAGCAAGAGCGCTGCCGCTATAAAAAAAACTCTTATATTTGCTACAATTTTCACGGAATAAAAGTATAACGATTGCAAAGGTAGCTTATTTTTTTGACATCTGCGCCGCTTGGGGCAAAAAGATTACGAAGTAAAAGTATAATAAATGAAGATAGCGTTGCTATTTGTAGGAAAAACCGAAAAGGGCTACCTGCCCGCGGCGATAGCGGTGTACGTGGAGCGGCTCGCGCGCTACGCTGCTGCGGAGGTGCGGATAATTCCGGAGCCTAAAAATGCCGGAAGCTTGGGCGAGCAAGAACAAAAAAGGCTTGAGGGCGAGCTTATCCTCTCGGCGGCAGGAGAGGGCGAGCTGCTGCTGCTTGACGAGCGCGGCAAAGAATTTTCGTCGGAAGAATTTGCGCTTTTCTTGAGCAAAAAAATGCAGGGCAGCGCCAAGCTGATAACCTTTGTATCCGGTGGCCCGTATGGGTTTTCGGATGAAGTTTACAGGCGGGCAAGCGGAACAATTTCGCTTTCGCGCATGACGTTCTCGCACCAAATGGTGCGGCTGTTTTTTGTTGAGCAGCTCTACCGTGCGTTTACCATCATGAAAGGCGAACCATACCACCACAGGTAGCAAAAAACCCTGTAGTACCGAAGTCCTACAGGGTTTTTCACTATTTTCTCCTGCCATTTAAAACATAGGGAAAATAGAGGTTGCCGGAGTTGGCTTTGCTTTTGCCGCAGGCTTTTTTGCAGGGGCAGCCTTTTTTGCAGGGGCAGCCTTCTTTGCAGGGGCAGCTTTAGCAGGTGCAGCCTTCTTAGCAGGTGCAGCCTTAGCGGGTGCAGCCTTCTTAGCAGGTGCAGCCTTAGCGGGTGCAGCCTTCTTAGCGGGTGCAGCCTTCTTAGCAGGTGCAGCCTTAGCGGGTGCAGCCTTCTTAGCAGGCGTAGCCTTAGCGGGCGTAGCCTTAGCGGGCGTAACTTTAGCGGGTGCAACCTTCTTAGCAGGCGTAACCTTAGCGGGTGCTGCTTTCTTAGCAGGTGCAGCCTTAGCGGGTGCAGCCTTCTTAGCGGGTGCGGCTTTAGCGGGTGCAGCCTTTTTAGCAGGTACCACCTTCTTAGCGGGCGTTGCTTTTTTTGCTGCCGGCTTTGCAGCGGTTTGTGTTTTTGCCATGATTGATTGTTTGTTTTCTGCTGCTGCTTTACTGTTTACGCTTAAAGAAGGTGCAGCAGCACTACCTTCCTTTGCCATATTTTTCAGCCTGATTCCAAAATCGCTCAGCACGTTCATGTAGTTAATAAACGCATCGTACGGCGAGTCGTAAGGGTTGAAATACTTGTGCACGTCGCCATCGCTAAACCATTTGGTTGACATATAGTAAAAATGGTCGCTGCACTGTAGCATCCGCCATTCATTTAAGATATTCTCGCTGCCCTGCTTTGTTACTTCTTCACCCAGCGCATAAATTTTTGAGAAGGCCTCGTTTTGCAGCTCGTTGCCGAGCCACGCCGTCAGATCGCGCTCTTCATCTGCCCACGATATAGGATGCTCTACCTTAATGGGGGCAACGGGTTGGTGCTTTTTTACAACCTGCGAGGGTGTCAAAAATTCGAAGCTGGTTTGCGATAAAATTTTTTTCGGCAAATATCGGAAAAATTCAAATATCCCCGACATCGCCCATTGATGTTCTCCTAAAGTTTCATAATCCATAAAAAGATTTACTATCTCTTCCTTCTCACCTATTGCATCAATCCAGCTCACGTACTTGTCGGCGGTAAGCGGCCACTCGCTCCACGATTGGTCGGAGAAGCGGAATGCAATGTCGTCGCTCAGCCTGAAGTTTCGCAGCAGCACCTTGAGCTTGGGGTTGCTTGCGTTTGCGTAAATGTAGTTCGGGCTTTTCCACCCCAGCACGTGCTTGGCGCCTTCCGTAAGCATTGCGGTAAATCCCATTTCGGCAACTTTTTCTCCGATGGCGTCGGAGTAAACGAGCTCGGTGTTGCGGAATACCGTAGGGCGCTGCCCGAAATATTTTTCTATCAGGTCGCCGTGCATCCTCACCTGCCGCTCAAATTCCTTGGGGTCGTCCAGCACAGAGGCGAGCGAGTGCGAGCATGTCTCGCCCAAAAACTCCACGCATCCCGTTTTGGCCAGCGCCTTGAAGCTTTCCAGCACATCGGGGGCGTAAAGCTCAAACTGCTCCAGCGCCATTCCCGAAATGGAGTAGCTAATCCTGAAAAGCTTTCCGTACGACTTGATCAGCTCCAGTATTAGCTTGTTGGCCGGCAGGTAGCACCGCTCGGCTACTTTGCGCATGATGGAGCGATTAGAAAATTCGTCATAGTAGCTGTGATTTTTGCCTATGTCGAAGAACCGATACCTTCTCAACCGAAAAGGTTGGTGAACTTGAAAGTAAAGACAAATAGTTTTTTTCATTTGCGTTATACGTATGTATGTTTGACATCAGAATATGTAAGATTTTTGGTATGGTATGGCTGTTGCTATGGTTTTGCTATGGTTTTGCTATGATTTTGCTATGATTTTGCCGTTTTTTGCCGTCACTTTTTCGTACGCTTGCTTTACCTTCAGGGCGGCGTTATCCCACTTCAGAGACTCCACCTCTCTATCGCCAAGGCGGATGAACATTTTGGTGAGCGCCGGATACTGTAATATTCCGTATATCGCATCGGCCATTGCGTCCACGTCCCAGAAGTCCACTTTTATGGTGTGCCTCAACACCTCCGCTACTCCGGACTGCTTGGAGATGATGGTCGGCACGTGCGTCCTCATGGCCTCCAGCGGCGATATTCCAAAGGGTTCGCTCACCGAAGGCATTACGTACACATCGCTCAGGGCAAAGAGGTGCGGCACGTCGTCGCCGCGCAGGAAGCCCGTAAAGTTGAACTTATCGGCAATGCCAAGCTTTGCCACATGCCGAATCATCCGGTGGAGCATGTCGCCGCTACCCGCCATCACAAAGCGCACGTTGGAGTAACGCTTGAGCACCTTGTTGGCTGCCTCCACAAAGTAGTCGGGGCCTTTCTGGTAGGTAATGCGCCCAAGGAACGTTACTATTTTTTCGTCCGTTCCGCGCTGCACGTCGTCAAAGCTCGATGTGTTGAAGTCCACCGCGTTGTGCACGGTCTGCACCTTTGCGGGGTCGATGCCGTAGCGCGAAACAACGATGTTGCGCGTGAGGTTGCTCACCGTGATGACCATATCGGCTTCTGCCATTCCTCTGCGCTCGATGTCGTACACCATCTGGTTTACGTTTTCGCCGCTACGGTCAAACTCTGTGGCGTGCACGTGTATCACCAGCGGCTTGCCCGAAGCCTTTTTTGCCGCAATGCCGGCGAGGTAGGTGAGCCAGTCGTGCGCATGAATAACGTCAAACTCGTTTTGCCGCGCAATGGTATGCGCCAGCAGGGCGTACTGCGTTACCTCGTTCAGCAGGTTTTTTCCGTAGCCGCCTGCAAACTTAAACCGGCGGGCAAAGTGCGAGGTGTGCGTGATGGTGCCGTCGCGCGTCATTGCTGAGGTGATGCTCTCAAACTCCTCCGGCGCGAGGTAAGGGAGCAGGTGCGAGTGCGCCTCAAAGTATACCATATGCTTCCACAGCGCTGCTACCTCGCTCACGCTACCCTCAAGCGTAACGTCTTCGGCACCCAGCACGCGGACGTTACGCCCGTCCTCGTCGCCGTAAGCTTTGGGGACGACAAAAATCATGTCAACGTTGTGCTTCGCCAGGCCCTTGGTGAGGCCGTAGCACGCCGTTGCCAGCCCACCCGCAACGTGGGGTGGAAACTCCCACCCAAACATTAGTACTTTCATTTTATATATACATATATTTACTGCTGAGTTATTTACGTAAAAAATAAGCGTAGGCTTTTTCTTTTTCCGCAGGTTGCAGGGCCTGCGGTTATGGAAACCATGCTCTTTCCGGACGAAACGCTCTCAGCGCTTCGTTCTTAACTCCTCTCCTGCTCTTCAACCAGTCTGGTTGCCCTGAGCACCTCCCCTACGCTCCACGCCTGCGAGATGCAGCCGTTTGGGTTGTGGGGCGGGTCGCCGTCGTATACTTCGGCAACTGAGCAAATGCCGTACACGTTCATATCCTCCTCGAACTGCTCCAGTATCCACTTTGCTTTTGGAGTAAACGCTTTTCCGTGCAGCTTGAAGTTTCCCTCAATGTAGTGCCCGATGAGCCATGGCCACACCGTACCCTGATGGTACGCTGCGTCGCGCGTGGGCTGGTCGCCCTCATACCGCCCCTTGTAGAGCGGATTTTTTGGCGCCAGCGTGCGCAGCCCTTTTGGCGTGAGCAGCTCGCGCTCCACAGCATCCAGCACGCTACGGCGCTTGTTCTCCGATATGGGCGAATGCTTGAGCGAGGTGGCAAAAATCTGGTTAGGGCGGGTAAAAATATTTTGCCCTTTTGCGTCTACGTAGTCGGCCAGGTGGCGCCGCTCTTTGCACCAAAATACAGGCTCGTAGGAGCTGCGGATTAGCGCGGGCAAATCTTTCCATGCCGCCACAAACCTCGTATCCTTAAACTCCCGCGCCAGCTCCAGCGTATAGCAGATGGCGTTGTACCAAAGGGCGTTTATTTCCACCTGATAGCCCGATCTCGGGGTAACGGGCTGCCCGTCCACAATGGCATCCATCCACGTGAGCGCTTTGAAGGGCTCTTCGGCCCAGATTAGCCCGTTTTCGTGCATGAGGGCGTTGCCCGTGCCGTGGCGGAACGCCTCCAGTATGGCCTTCATGTTCTTGCCGTAGGCTTTCCACACGCCCTCTCTGTCGCCTATAAATGCCTCGTACTGCTGGATAGTCCAGAAGTACCAAAGCGGCGCATCGACGGAGTTGAATGCGGCGTTTTCGCCTTTCCCGATGTTTGGGAAAAGCCCCCCTTTGAGCTCGCCGCTCATGGTGTCGAGCACATCCTTGCAGTTCTTAATTTTTTCCTTTGCGTCGCTGCCGGTAGAGCTGATGGCGGCAAGGGTAATGCCGGGCAGGGCAATAAACGTATCGCGCCCCCACCGCCCGAACCACGGGTAGCCGCCCACCACCTCCGTACTTTTTCCGCGCCGCACGATGAACTGGTCGGCGGCATTTTTGAGGCAGCCCTTGAACGAAATTTTTTCGGGTCGCTTGGCGATTTCGGCATCGAATTTTCTGCCTATACCCGCTGGCGCTACTTCTTTGAGCGCCGCCGAAAATATAATGCTTTCGCCCTTGCGTATGGACAGCTCAAAGTATCCGGGCACAAATAAATCTTCGTGCGCCTCGTAGCCCCGCTTTGCCTCTTCGATGTACTCCACGTTGTTATACCAGTCGGGGACGGCTACAAATTCTGCCTTTTTGCTGAGCTGCATGTACAGGGTTGGAAATCCGAGGTAGAGCTTGCTTGCAATGCCGTTTGGCGCTGCCTTGTGCATCACATCGGCGTGTACGTTGGCGTGGCACAGCGCGTGCGCGTTGCGAAATGCGAGGTAGGGCTTCAGCCGCAGCTTGGTATCGGAGTGCGCGTCCAGCAAGGTGTAGCGCACCATCGCTTGGTCTTCGTTGTGCACCATGAGCAGCTCTTTGCGCAGGTGAACCCCGCCTACCCTGTACTCGATGGTAGGCGTAGGGTCGTACTTGAAGTCCACAATATACTTGTGGCCGCGCGGCTCGTACAGGCCACCCGCGTAGCGATGTATGCCAAAGTTGAACGCTTTGTCGTGCTGGATAATTGATTCGTCGAGGGAGGAGAGCAGCACGTGGCGCTCGCCCTCGAATTCATCAACCGGGCAGACCAGCAAGCCGTGGTACTTGCGCGTGTTGCAGCACACGATGGTAGTGCTCAGGTAGCTGCCGGCGCGGTTGGTGCACAGCATTTCGCGGTGCAGCGCATACTCCAAGTTGACTAATTTTTCTTTATTGAATTTCAGGTAAGACATAGCAAAATCGTATAGCTATTGGGTTAGGTAAATATTTGTACTTTAGGCGCTTACTCTTTTTGTTTATAATTTTTTCAAACTGCTGTTAATAAAAAAACAAGCCGTTGCTGTTGAACATAATTAGCCTGACAAATTTATGTAGAAAAAAATATTAAACCAAATTTTTCAG
>JAIRMD010000260.1 GCA_031258915.1 Prevotellaceae bacterium | reverse complement strand
TTTTTTTATGCTAACCCCTATACCACCTTCGGAGCTTATCGTCAACGGTGACGGAAGCATATTTCACCTTCACCTGCTGCCCGAGGAGGTTGCCGATACCGTTATCCTGGTAGGCGACCCCGGCAGGGTAGCTGCGGTGTCGGCGCACTTCGGCAAGGTTGAGGTAAGAAAAAGCAACCGCGAGTTTGCTACCCACACGGGCGTTTACAGAGGTATGCGCCTTACGGTAACCTCCACCGGCATTGGCGCCGGCAGCATCGACATTGTGCTCAACGAGCTGGACGCGCTGGCCAACATCGACCTGAAAACCCGACTCCCCAAGGACGCGCACCGCGCGCTGCGGCTGGTGCGCCTGGGCACGTCGGGGGCGCTGCAGCCCGACGTTGCGCTGGGCGCGGTAGTCTGCTCGCACGTGAGCATCGGGTTCGACGGGCTGCTCGGCTTCTACGCGCACCGCAACGAAATCTCACGCCTCGACTACGAGGCGGCTTTTGTCCGGCACACGGCCTGGAGCGAGCTTTGCGCAAGGCCTTACTTTGTAGAAAACTCCGCCGAGCTCATCGCGCTGTTTGCCGATGCCACCGTTGAGGGTATGACCATCTCGGCGCCGGGGTTTTACGGCCCGCAGGGGCGCGTGCTCCGCCTGCCGCTCGCCGACCCGAAGCTGAACGAAAAAATAGAAGCATTCCGCATCGACGGAAAGCGGATTACTAACTTCGAAATGGAAGGATCGGTCATCGCCGGGCTATCCAAATTACTAAATCATAAATCACTGACTATTTGCACCATAATTGACAACCGCGCTGCGCTCAACGTGAGCGTGGACTACAAAAAGGCGGTGGACAACATGGTGGCAATGGCGTTGGAAAAACTGACGTAAAAATGCGGAAAGAAGAAGTGAGATCGCTCATCAACTTGCTGGACGACAACGATAACGAAATTGCATCGGCAGCCATGCACCGGCTTTGCTCCGCAGGCGAGAGCATTATCCCCAACCTTGAGCAGGCGTGGCAGGAGTGCATCGAAGAGCTGCGGCTGATGCGCATAGAGCGCGTTATTGGGCAAATCCAAAGCCGCACAACGCTGCGAAAGCTCAAAGAGTGGGTGGATGCCGGCGCGGCAGAGTTGCTCCCGGGCGCTTTCTACATGGCAAAGCTGCTGCACCCCGATGCCGCCTACGAGCCGATTGCGAAAACGCTTGAGGGCATCTGCAAAGATATATGGATAGAGCTCAACAGCTACCTCACCGCGCTGGAGAAGGTAGCCATCATCAACCATGTACTGTTTGGCAAGTACAAGTTTTGCAGCAACGCCTCGCTGATAGATAACGCTCCGGAGCAGTTTCTCATCGACAACCTGCTGCAAAACAAAATGGGCAACTGCCTTGCGCTCTCCACCCTCTACCTCTGCGTGGCCGAAAAACTCAAGCTGCCCATCAAGGGGCTTGACATGCCGCGCAGCCTCATGCTGGCCTACCTCGACGAGCACTACCTCGACGAGCGCTCGCTCTTCTACATCTACCCGTTTCTGGGCGGGCAGGTGCTGGGCAAGCAGCAGC
Source organism: Prevotellaceae bacterium (assembly GCA_031258915.1). Classification (GTDB taxonomy): domain Bacteria; phylum Bacteroidota; class Bacteroidia; order Bacteroidales; family UBA932; genus JAITMY01. The sequence goes on along the minus strand of JAIRMD010000260.1, from coordinate 3,894 downwards.
TCGAGCTGGTAGTCAACCGAACGCGGATAAGCGAGTCCAACCAGCATATATACCTGCACACCTGCAGCAACCGTGCGCACGTGCTCGGCATGGCAAAATCGCTACAGGATATTTTTACGTACGCCGGGCAGCGCGAGCAGGCGAAAAAAGTAAGGGCAGCCATAAAAATACTTAGCCAAGAGCCGGCAGCATCCTAAAACATCCGCGCGCTGTACCTCCGCATGAGCGCAGCCTGCACCCTTGCCCTGCCGCCGGTTACGGTATCCATCAGCGCCCAAAACTTGGGGCCGTGGTTTTTGTGCACCGTGTGGCACAGCTCATGCAGAATGACGTAATCAACCAAGTCGTCCGGCAGGTACATGAGGTAAATGCTAAAGTTGAGGTTATTTTGCGCTGAGCAGCTTCCCCAGCGCGAGTGAATATTTTTAATTGATATTTTGCTGTACGAAAATCCATGCCGCACCGCCAGCGCCTCTACTCTTTTGGGCAGAAGCTGGTGCGCCTGCCTGCGGAACCGCTCAATATCTTCGTCCGAAAAGCGCTGGCGATTTTGCTCGTACGCCCTTATTTTTTGCTGCTCCTCCTTTATCCACGCCATTTTTTCGCACACCAGCTTATCGGCCTCAGCGTAGCCAACGTGGCTGGGCATGGTTACGCTCACCGGCTTGCCCGGACGCAGCGCAATGCGAATAGTGCGGCTGCGCTTCACCTTGGTGTACACTATTTCTCCAACCTCCTTGTGAAACAGCGAGCGCTTGTCGCCCTCACGCTTTTCCATCAAAAAATCGCCTGCGCTAAACAGGCGATTTGCGTTGAACCCAAAAAAACTCATGGTGCGGTTACGAATGGCTTACGACTTATGGTTATAGCTTACGGCTTTCTTCAGCTTGCTATCCAAATGTTGCCATACTTCTGCTTGTAGCGGGCAAAGTCCTTCAGGGCATCATCGCGGCTGCTGTATTTGGCTAAGCTAATGGCAAACTTACCGTCGGACGTTTGTACAACCTTCGACGCTAACCTTTTGGTTTCGTACAATTTTTCGGCTACGGCGCGGGCATTATGCTCAAAGCTGAACACTCCTGCAACGATGTAGTAAGCATCCGGCTGGCGTGCAGGCGCGGCAATTTGTGCGGGTTCTGCTCTTGCCGGAGGTAGCGCAGGCGCCAATACTTCGGTGTCAACCTCATCGCTGCTATTAAAAAGGGCGGATATGTCATCGCTGTACAAGAGGGCGATTATTCCTGTTACAAAAGTGGTCAGCATAATAAGCAGAAAAATCCACATTCCGTAGAATGATGCCTTTCTTTTCTCCATCACATCCCCCTTCCATGCTCCGGGCACAAGCGGAGCGCTATTACCACCCGACAGCAGCGCTGCTTCGCGCTGTTTTCTTTGCTCCTCCTCTGCCTCCAGCGTTTCTTGCTTTTTTCGTATTTTTTCGGCAAGCGCGTGGGCTATTGCCTCCTGACGGCGGCGCTTTGCCTCCTGCTCTGCCGCCGACTCAAAAGCATATCTTTCCCGCTCCTTCTTTTCCTGCTGTTTTTGCTGCTCGTGGTATGCCTTTTTGGCCAAATCTTGGGCAACTTCCGCCGGCACATCCGGCGCAGCGTGAGTGGGGTCATTTTTCTCCTTTGCGGTGTTCTGCGCAGGGGGTACTTTTTCCGCTGATTTGGCGATATCGTTCTTTCGCTTCTCTATCCATCGCTGCAGCGAGCTGTTCGCCGCCTCAAGCTGGCGCGCCTTTTTTGCCGCAACGTTATCCTGTAGATTGCTGCTCCCGGTGCTTGCGGCTGTCAGGTTTTCATCCGGTGCGTCATCCTGCCGGCTATTGCTGTCATCTGTTGCCTTTTTTACCGGTACCTGTTCTACCGCTGCCTGCGTTGCAGGTGCTTTCTCCACCGAATGCGTATTCTCCAAAAAAGTTACGTTGCGCCCCTCGGATTTTGCCACAACCTCGCTAAACTTGCGGTTCCCATCGCGCTCTGTTTCGGCGTAGATAAACTGTACAGCACCCCGCTCATCTTGGTAAAATACTCCCAGCCTATCAACGTAAAACGGACGATTTGCTGCAATCGTTTTTTGCATGTCCTCTATAAGCTCGCTCACCTTTTCGGAAGCTGCCGCTTTGGTAATATTCATTTCTGCCGCCACAAGCTCCTCCAGCAAGCCATCGCTGGAGCGTAAAAAGGGGCTAAAAATCAGGGCGGCCTCGAAAGGGATGCTCGCGTCATTTTTTCTTAGAAATGCTCCAACGGTAGGGATAATAACGCGGAGATTATTCTCTACAAATTTTCGCAAGTAACTGCTAATCATACAATTATTTTATAGAAGTTGTGCACAAATAATACCCTTCAAAGGTACAAAAAAACAAGCAACGATGGCGCATTGTTGTTGATAAATAATTAAAATCAGCTAAGTTAACGCTGCATTACGCCGATATTGAAGAACAAGCTGTACTTTTACTGCTAAGAGTAGAACGTAAAAAAAAAATAAATGGCAAACATCTCTTTTTTCAGCAGCGCTTTTCTCAGGTTTGCTGCATATTTGACGGTGGCGCTCTGCGCGTGGACCTGCGGACGCCAGCTTGCGGACAGCAAAGCTCAGGGTAATTTTTATACGCCGCGCTACGCCAACGGTTTTTGCATCGACACGGGCAACGGTACAAAAACGCTTACCGTCCTCAACCCCTTCCAGAGCTCAAAGGATGTTGCCTACCGCTACGCGCTGAGCGGCACGCCGCCCACGCGCGTTATCTGCATGTCCACCACGCACACGGCATTCCTCCGCTTCATTGGGCAGGAGGAGTGCATTGTCGGCGTTTCGGGGGCAGGGCATCTCTACGATTCGCTCCTGCAGGCAGCCTGCCGCGCCGGTGCCATCAGCGATGTAGGCTACGACAACACCCTCAACGTAGAGAAAATACTTGCGCTGCAGCCCGATGTTATTTTTGCCTACGGTATTGCCGGAGAGTTTTCTGCCACCGCCGCAAAACTGGAGGAGCTGGGCCTACAGATAGTGTACATTGGAGAGTACACCGAAAATCATCCGCTTGGCAAGGCCGAGTGGGCGGTTGCCTTTGCCGCGCTTTTTGGGTGCGAATCGCTCGCCATCGAAAAGTTTGCGCCCACCGTCGTCGCGTACGAGGAGCTGAAGGCGCTGGCCGCCACCGCCACCTCAAAAACAAAAACGCTGCTCAACGCCCCCTGGAGCGATGCGTGGTTTGTGCCGGGCGCTTTGGGCAACGTCGCGCAGCTGCTGAGCGATGCCGGCGGCGAAAGCGCGATAACGCTGCGTAGCCAGCGCGACAGCTACCCCATAAGCATAGAGCAGGCGTATAGCAGCGCTCAAACAGCCGACGTTTGGCTCAACGCTGGGCAGGCAAAAAACCTGAGCGAGCTGCGCGCCATGCACAAGCTGGTGCAAAGCATCCCTGCGTTCCGGCGCGGTAGCGTATATAACAGCAACGCCCGCGTAAGCCCGCAAGGTGGCAGCGATTTTTTTGAGTCGGGAACGGTAAATCCCCACATCATCCTAAAGGATGTGATAAAGATTCTTCACCCCGATCTACTCCCCAACGATACGCTTACCTACTACCGGCAGCTGAAGATTCAATAGAGCTTAGCTAAGCTGCACGGTAAACTCTACTCTATACTCCGTAATCTGCCGCGCATCGTCATCGATGGCCATCCCGACGCATATTGCGTTGGGGTAGGGCTTGCTGTAGCCTTTCTCAAGAATTTGCCGGATGGCTTCTTCGGCTTTGGCGGCGGGGCTTTTGCCCGCGTAGGCAACCTTGATTTCTATAACCCAGTGCTGACCTTTGTAGCTCAGCACCAAGTCGGCGCGGCCTTTGTTGGTGTGCATCTCGGCGATGGCGGTAATGCCGCAGCCCCG
>JAIRMD010000170.1 GCA_031258915.1 Prevotellaceae bacterium | reverse complement strand
GCCCTGCGCAGGTCTTTCTCCAGCTCGGCGTAAAATCGCTTTGTTACCGCCATTGGCGCCTCCTGCGCGGCGTTTTCGCTTAGCATAATGAGCTCGTACTCGTAGCGAAACCGCCGTCGCTCTACAATGCGCAGGTACATCACGGCGGCGCCGAGCTTTTGCGCAATGCGCTCCGGCCCTATGAGCACCGGCGTTGGCTGCCCCAGCAGGGTAACCCAGTGGGCGCACGCGCCGCGCGCGGGCGACTGGTCGGAGACCATCAGCGTCATGGTGAGCACCCCGCGCGCCTGGTGCTCCATGAGCGCGCGGAATACCTCTCTGAGCGCCGCCAGCTTTGCGCCAAAGCGCCGCCGCGCCTCGGCAATCACGCTCTCCAGCGGGGCAAACGACAGCGGCTGGTAGGCGGCTATCGTTTGGTGGCCTATGCTTGGCTGCACCGCGCCGATGTACTCCCAGCAGGAGTAGTGCCCTGCAAGCAGGATGCCGTTCTTACCTTTGGCGTAAAACTCCTGCATCATCTCCAGATTTTTGAACGTTACCGACCGCATTATGCGCTTTTGCGAAGCGTAGCGGATGCGAAAAATGCTGAGCGTGGTGTCAAAAAAGCTGCGGTACGATGCCGACGCTATGCGGCGCAGCTCTTTTTCGGGCTTTTCGGGGAAGGCTTTCCTCAGGTTGCCCATGACCACCTTGCGGCGGTAGCGCACCACATGCTCGGCCAGGAAAGCCAGCGCGTTGGATACGGTGCGCAGGCACCTGCTCGGCAAAATGCCAACGCAAAACAGCATGCCTCTCAGCAAAAAATCTACTACTCTATAGCTACTTGACAACTTACGGCGTGTTAAAGGATGAACTAAATTCAGACATCGCAGGTCGCCTGCCTGTGGGCGCACGAAAGCTAAGGCTACTGCAAGCGCACAAAGATACGATATTTTGCGTATCTTTGCAGCCACAGCAGAAATTTTCTAACAGCAAAAAACGCTATAAAATGGCAGAAAACTCAACGGTGCCAAGCACTTTGGAGCGGTCGCTCAACTTTTTGGAAGAAATTATCGAGGCCGATTTAGCGTCGGGAAGGCACAAAAGCATCCTTACGCGCTTTCCGCCGGAGCCTAACGGCTACCTGCACATCGGCCACGCCAAAAGCATTTGCCTCAACTTTGGGCTGGCGCAGAAGTACGGCGGCGCTACCAACCTCCGCTTTGACGACACCAACCCAGCCAGGGAGGAAACCGAGTACGTGGACTCCATCAAGCAGGATGTGCAGTGGCTGGGCTTTCGCTGGGCCAGCGAGCGCTACGCTTCCGACTACTTCGACCAGCTCTACGAGTGGGCGCTGGCGCTCATCAAAAAGGGGCTAGCCTACGTGGACGACCAGACGCAGGCGGAAATCCGGCTGCGCCGCGGTACTGTTACCAAGCCGGGCGCGAATAGCCCCTACCGCAGCCGCAGCGTGGAGGAAAACCTCGACCTGTTTACCCGAATGCGCAGCGGCGAGTTTGCCGACGGCGCAAAGGTGCTGCGCGCCAAAATCGACATGGCGCACCCCAACATGCTGCTGCGCGACCCCATCCTGTACCGCATCCTGCACGCCGAGCACCACCGCACGGGCAGTAGCTGGTGCATTTACCCCATGTACGACTACGCGCACGGCCAGAGCGACTCCATCGAGGGCGTTACGCACTCCATCTGCACGCTGGAGTTCGACGTGCACCGCCCGCTCTACGACTGGTTTATTGACAAGCTGGAGATATTCCCCTCGCGCCAGTACGAGTTTGCCCGCCTCAACCTCACCTACACGGTGATGAGCAAGCGCAGGCTGCTGGAGCTGGTCAAGGGCGGCTTTGTGAGCGGCTGGGACGACCCGCGCATGCCTACCATTTGCGGCCTTCGCCGCCGGGGGTACACGCCGGAGAGCATCCGCCTGTTTGCCGACAAGGTGGGCGTGGCAAAGCGCGACAACGTGATTGACCTCTCGCTGCTGGAGTGGTGCGCGCGCGAAGACCTCAACAAGAGGGCGCAGCGCCGGTTTGCGGCGCTCAACCCGCTCAAGCTGGTCATCACCAACTACCCCGAAGGCAGGGTGGAGGAGCTCAACGCCGCCAACAACCCCGAAGACCCCGCCGCCGGAACCCGTAAGCTACGGTTTAGCCGCGAGCTCTACATCGAGCGCGAGGATTTCATGGAGAATCCTCCGAAAAAGTTTTTCCGCCTCGCGCCCGGGCAGGAGGTGCGGCTAAAGTACGCCTACATCATCAAGTGCGAGGAGGTGCTGAAGGATGCCGCCGGCAACGTTGCCGAGCTGCGCTGCTCCTACGACCCCGAAACGCGCAGCGGCGGCGGCAGCCCGCGCCAGGTGAAGGGTACCATCCACTGGCTCTCGGTAGGGCACTGCTGCGCCGCTGAGGTGCGCCTGTTCGACCGCCTGTTCACCGAGGCGCACATGGACGGCATCCCCGAAGGTGCGGACTACAAAGATTACCTTAACCCCAACTCGCTGAAAACCGTTGCTGCCTACGTGGAAGAGGCGGTAGAGGGCGCCTACCGGGAGGGTGCGCTGCCCGTGCAGTTTGAGCGGCTGGGCTACTTTACCCTCGACCCCGACTCCACGAGCGAAAAGCCAATCTTCAACCGCACCGTTACCCTCAAGGATACGTGGGCAAACATCAGCAAAAAGCAATGGTAAGCTTAGCGCAATTTTCGCATGTAGGGCAAAACATGCTTTGCTCCTACCGTTGCGCAGGGGCAAGGCATGACACCTGGAGCACGTGTGGCAGCAGCACGAGTGCCGCTCGCAGCACATCATAGAAGTGTTTTTCAAGGAGTGCAAACAGTATTTGCACTTGGGCAAGTGTGAGGCACGGGATTTCGATGCCAAAATCGCCGCCACCACGCTCTGTATGCTGCAATATAGCTTGTTTTCCGCGGTCAAAAGGTTTAAGTGTTACGAGAGTTTTGGTGCGCTATTCCGTCAGGCAAAGTCGGAAATAATTGAGCTGCATGTCAAAGAACGTATCTGGTTGATAATAAAAGGAATATTAACCTCTTTGAAGGACTTGTGGAGGCTGATGTTTGAAACCTTTGAAGCCAAAGGCCTCAACAACCTCATCTGGGTGTGGACAGCCGAGCCTAACGACAACGCATGGTACCCGGGCGACGAGTATGTGGACATCGTAGGCCGCGACGTTTACGGCAAGCCGGCGGCAGCGGCTTTAACAGAACGGCGCACCAGCACGCCTCCGCTGCGTAGTGGTGCAACGCCTTTGGCGACCCGTGCGTGCTATCGCGCGGCGACTGCCGGATTTGAGGTAAAAACCCCGTGGAGGTGGAGAGGGCTAAAGAATCAGACCATTTTTTTCGGGTCAACCCACTCCGCGAACTGCTCGTCGGTGAGGTAGCCCAGCGCCAGCGCAGCGGCGCGGAGCGTGGTGTGCTCCTTGTGCGCTTTTTTGGCAATTTGCGCTGCCTTTTCGTAGCCGATGTGCGTGTTGAGCGCCGTTACCAGCATCAGCGAGTTGTTCACCAGCTCGTTGATACGCACCGTGTTCGGCTCGATGCCCACGGCGCAGTGGTCGTTGAGCGAGGTGCACACGTCGCCGAGCAGCTTTGCCGATTGCAGGAAAGCGCTTGCCATCACGGGCTTGAAGACGTTGAGCTCGTAGTGCCCCGTGCTGCCGCCTACGCTTACGGTAACGTCGTTGCCGATGACCTGCGCGCACACCATGGTGGCAGCCTCGCACTGCGTGGGGTTTACCTTGCCGGGCATGATGGACGAGCCCGGCTCATTTTCGGGGATCAGAATTTCGCCGATGCCAGAGCGCGGCCCCGAGGCCATCATGCGAATATCGTTGGCAATCTTCATCAGCGACACCGCCAGCTGCTTCAGGGCGCCGTGCGCCTCCACAATGCCGTCGTGGGCAGCCAGCGCCTCGAACTTGTTGGGGGCAGTTCTGATGGGCAGCCCGGTGAACTTGCCGATGTACTCCGCCACCTTCACGTCGTAGCCCTTTGGGGTGTTGAGGCCGGTGCCCACGGCGGTGCCCCCCAGCGCAATTTCGCCCAGGTGCGCCAGCGTGTTTTTGATGGCGCGCAGCGCGTGGTTGAGCTGCGCCACGTAGCCCGACAGCTCCTGCCCAAGGGTTAGCGGCGTGGCGTCCATGAGGTGCGTGCGCCCTATCTTTACGACATCCTTAAACGCCTCGCTCTTGCGCTGCAGCGTATCGCGCAGCTTCTCCACCCCAGGGATGGTTGTCGCCACCACCGCCTTGTACGCGGCTACGTGCATGGCCGTCGGGAAGGTGTCGTTGCTCGATTGCGACTTGTTCACGTCATCGTTGGGGTGGATGAACGGTTTGCCCTCGCCCAGCTTGCTGCCTTGCAGCACGTGGGCGCGGTTGGCTATCACCTCGTTCACGTTCATGTTGCTCTGCGTGCCCGAGCCTGTTTGCCAGATGACGAGCGGGAACTGGTCGCTCAGCTTCTTTGCCAAGATTTCGTCGCATACCTTCGCTATCAGGTCGCGCTTGTCGGCGGGCAGCACGCCCAGGTCGCAGTTGGCGTAGGCGGCAGCCTTCTTCAGGTAGGCAAACGCCTCAATGATCTCCTTCGGCATGGATGCCTCCGGCCCAATCTTGAAGTTGTTGCGCGAGCGCTCGGTTTGCGCACCCCAGTACTTGCCGGCGGGGACTCTCACCTCGCCCATTGTGTCTTTTTCTATACGAAATTCCATGTGATTTACGGCTTATCAGTTTATAATTTTTAGGAGCACAAACTTACGCGAAAAATCTTAGACTAACAAGCGCATACGCCTCAATTTTTTTTTCTAAAATATTTTGCTCGTTGAAAAACTTTTTCGTACTCTTACCGCAAATTTGTTTATCGAATTATTCATTATGCATAGCAGCTCTCAATTATTCAAAAATTCAAGCATTCAAAAATTCAAAAATTTGGCGCAAGCCCAATCTTTGAATCTTGAAGCACACACACACACACACACACACACACACACACACACACACACACACACACACACACACACACAGGAATCAATAAGTTACGCGGGTGCGCGTATAGTAGCATATATACTTCAGAAAAGCAAGCCATCCTTGCTCCGAAATTTTTTGGGGCAAGGATTTTTGTTTTTCGCCGCCACCGCACAAATCAAAAATCACATCAACCACGGGACTGCTTCCGACTGGGCGATGCCCTACGCTGATGATGCTGCGCCCTTTCACGCAGGGTTTTACCCTGCACTAATTTGTTGCGCCCCTTTGGGGCTTGCCCTACCGCTAGCAGATGCGGCGGCGATGGCGTGGCGGGTGGCGAGGTGGTAATGGGTAAGCTAACAACACGGTTGGCAGCGGCGGTGGCCTTCCCCGTAGGGGAAGCATACCAGTAGAAAAATGTCGGCCACCGGCATCCCCTGTTCCCCGTAGGGGAACAACAGCAGCGATGGGCGGGAGGTTATCAACGTTGTTCCCCTACGGGGAACAAGGGAAAACGGGAATTGACGCGCTTTCTATTGATATGCTTCCCCTACGGGGAAGGCAAATGCCCCGCTAAACGGTGCGGCGGCTGCATGGGAGGAGATTCCTCGCTGCGCTCGGAATGACGGCGCCGCCGAGGGAGGGGGAAGCTGAGCAAATGCGAAAGCTGGATGGCTGGTATAAGGTAATGAAGCTTGGCAGGTACGTATTTTCAGTGGCTGCGCGGAAGCTACCTTGCTGCTTAAATTAAGTTAAAAATCAATTTGTGTCGTCATTATTCATTACACATTTTTGTACCATTCGGAAATGTTACGTACATTTGCCAAAATTTAAAACCAACGAAATTCGGTAATAAAAAATGAGCCAATAGAAACATAGATATTATATACTTATTAAGTAAGTAGAACAGCTTTTACTTTATTATAGGCAACCCTGTAGAAATCGCCAAAATCTCTTCATAGTAGTCGCCTTGTGATAAGTAAAAGCTCGTGCTTTTGTGGGCACGGGCTTTTTCTT
>JAIRMD010000163.1 GCA_031258915.1 Prevotellaceae bacterium | reverse complement strand
TATTTAGGTACAAACAACTTCCAAAAGTAGTGAAAAAGATGCGAGTTTACAATTTTTTTATGCACAAGTTACGACGCGGCGGAGAGCGCTGATGCGTGGGGGTGAGGTTTTTTTTATTTAAGCGGCTGGATTACAGGTATCAGGGGTTAAGCAAAGAGCATGTAGATGCGCCTTAGCAAAGACGGCCTGCTCTGGGGCAGCTCCTGCGCCGCCTCCTGCACAGGCTTGGGCTTGATTTTGCCTATAATTTGTTCGGCATTCTCAAAGCCTATTTTTACTACGCGTACATCACATATACCATCGTAGTAGCCACTCAAATGCAAGACTTGGTAAACGCTGTTTAGGTAGTTCAGCAGCTTTTTGTCGAGCTGCGCTACGTTTGAGGTGTAGAACTCAATAGAGCGGCGCTTCTTTTGGGGCATTGCCACATCTTTGAGCAGCAGGTATGCGTCTAAGGCAATGAGCACGCCATTGTAGGCGGTACCGCAAGCCATGCGTACATATTTTGAGTCGCCATAGAAGTTGTCCTCTTTTTTTGCCTTTTTGAGGACTTCCTTAGCGTTTTCCATGTAGCGCATGGCCTCGGCGTAAGCTTTTTGCTTAATGCCCTCTTGCGCTTCTGTTGACATAGTGAATGAAATATTAAAGTTAAACAATTTACAAAGATAATGAAAATGTTACGAGCCTACAAAATTTTTTTATGCACCCTGTTTTGGGGAGCATGCGCAGCGTCTGCCCGCGCACAGGTAACCTACAACTATCGGGGGCTGAACGAAGATTTGTCTTACCCCACGTGGGAGCTGCCAACGCCGGCGTGCTGCGATTTGACGGCTGCAAAAGCGTTGGCGGCAAGGCGTAAGAAACCTGCTACCCAGAGCATCAGCGATGGAATAAATAGCGCACCGGAGAATACTGGCTGCGCCGGGCGGTGCGGAGGGGCGGCATCAAGGGGGGAGCTGCCGGATAGCGGCTTGATTTTGCTGATGATTTGGTAAGCCAACTCAAAGCCGTCATTAACTATGCGAGCATCGTGTATGCCATCGTAATATCCCGACAAATGCAGAATAGTGTAAGCATCATTTATGTCACTCAGCAACTTCTTATCAAACTTGCTGAAGTTGGCAGTATAGTACGCTATGGACTTGCGCCCCTTTTTTTGCTCTACGCCTTTGAGCAAAAGGTATGCATCCAAGGCAATGAGCACACCGTTGTAGGCTGTACCACAAGCCGTGCGAACGTATTTAACATCCTGATAGCGGTCGTCTTCCTTGCGGGCTTTCCGCAGGGTTTCCTTAGCGTTCTCCATGTAGCGCATGGCCTCGGCGTAGGCTTTTTGCTTAACGCCCTCTTGTGCTTCTGTAGACATAGTAAATGAGATATTTAATGTTAAACAATTTACAAAGATAATGAAAATGTTACGAGCCTACAAAATTTTTTTATGCACCCTGTTTTTGGGCGCATGCGCAGCGTCTGCCCGCGCGCAGGTAACCTTTGACGAGAGCATGCTAAGCGACAACATACCCTACCCCGCTTGGACAACGCCAACGCCAGCCTGCTACGACTTGACGACGGAGAACCACTACGATATTAAAATGGGAAACTGCAACGGCGATGACAAATGCAGCGGCGATGAAGATAAGTATAACGGCTGCACTCATACGTCCTATACTTACTACTTCAGAACAACAGGCGGCGTTGAAATTCTTTACCCTCCGTTTGCCGACAGAACGATTAAGTTTATAAAGCAAAGGGATAATTGGGCTTGGTGCGATTGGGTTCGTAGCGTTACGAAGAATTGGTACGCCAGCGACCTTCACATTCAAACGCCCAACGTTGACTATGGGGATGACTTCGGCGGCTTAGACCACCTTCGCTACTCCAGCTACCAGTTTGACGAAAAAGGCGCAAGCAGAACCGGCATTTCCGCATCGTGCCCGTTTAAGACCTACGATGGCTGGCCAAACGTTCTGCTCTGTGAGGCGGCGCAACTGGTAAAGTTCAACCGCATGCCCATCATTGCCACCGACTTGGAAACAAGCAGCCACGTGCAGACAAACGCTATAAAGCAGGTTTACTGCGCTGACGCAGACAAAAACGTAGACTACACGCTGAGCTCAAGGGTGGGCAACGGGCGTGTTCGCACGTACTGCTTTGCGCCGCTCGCTGCCAGCCCGACTTACGGCACGTTTAGCACGGACGACAGCAACATGGAGGGAGAGTACAACGCTGTGAGCGGCACCTACTACGCCTACACCAAGCAGTGGGGAAGCACGGCGGGAAGCCACAGCTACAGGTTTAGGATGGAAGACTGGAAAAGCGTTTCCACCCTCAGCGGGCGGGTGAGCGTTGGGGTGGAGCCCTACTTCACCGGGATGGATGTAAAGAAGCTCAACGGCGGGATAGAGGTTTACATCGTGGTGCTGGCCGAGGAGGAGGTTGAGTACCCGGCCCTGAACAGCGAGCGGGTTGGCGGGAAGGTCCAGTTCTACGGCAAGCCGCGCCTGCTGCGCACCCACGTTTACCCCGTGAAGCCAAGCTGGAACAGGGCAAGGTTTAGGAGCAACTTCTGCATCAACGATGCCCCCATTGACCTGAGAGACTACGTTACGATGGGCAGCGTAACCTTTGCCGGCAAGTTTACGGTGGTGGAGGGCAGCGCGGACATTTTGGACAGCACGACGTTAGACGTTAGCAAAATGGCTGTGGACGGGAACTTGCAGAGCAGGCAGCTGATAAAGATACGTTGCTACCCGTACTGGACGGCGCAGGGCGAGGCCGACGGCACCAGCCCCTACATGGAGTTTAGCGCGTACGTTTACCCCAAGCCCACCCTAACCGTTGTGAACGAGCTGGAGAAGGTGTGCAGCTACGACACCGAGTTTACGCCGGACAGCTACGACGCCGACCTTGCCGGCACCGGCGTCTACACCGGCTCCTTTCTCAGAAGCGGCAAGCTTAACGCCTCCGATGCCTCGGAGGATGGGTACACCAACGTCCCGCTAACCTACACCTACACCGCCACCGATGGCGGCTGCCAGGTGTCCGAGAGCTACGAGCAGCCCATATCCGCTGCGCCGGATTTGAGCGACTTCAGGCTGCCCAAAACGACGTTCTGCTTCGCGGAGGAGGTAAAGCTGCGGGAGTGCACCTCCGTAACCGGCGGCACGTTCTCCGGCTTTGGGGTGGCAGCAGGCGACGACGGCGAGCCTACTTTTTCGTCAGCCTTTGCCGGGATAGGCAGCGGCGACATCTACTTTAGGAAAACGGCCAACGGGTGCAACGCGGAGAAAGTAGTAACGGTGAGCGTGCGCGACCTGCAGGAGTCGACCGTAACCTTTTCCCAACCACCGGCCATGTGCGCCAACGGCGATCCTATCTACCTGCCCGACTACCTGAGCGACAGTTGGGCCAGCAACGGCACCTTTTCCGGAAAGGGCGTGGAAAGCCCACGGTTCTACCCGGACAAGGCGGGCGCGGAGTTCCCCAAGGTTACCTACTCCTACGGGTTGACCGGCTGCAAGCAAACCCTTACGCAGGAGGTACGGGTGAAAACGCCGGCAACGCTTACCCTATCCTCCATTCCCGCTATATGCAGCGCCAGCGACGTAGATTTGTCAGGGCACCTGAACCTCAAGGGCGGGACATTCACCGGCACAGGCATTAGCGGCAGCACCTTTGCGCCGGTGGAGGCCGGCATAGGCTCCCACCCCATCACCTACGCCGTAACCGACGCCAATGGGTGCCCGCTGAGCAGGGATTTCAACGTGGTGGTCAACGACCTGCTCGCCGATGACGTAAGCTTTGAGGGCATGCCGGAGCAGTGCAGCAGCGATGAGGGCTACATAGACTTACGGTTTTACGTAAAGGGGCATAGCGGCGGGACGTTTAGCGGCAGGGGCGTGGAGAACTACCGCTTTTACCCTGCGCAAGCCTCGGCAGGCTTCAACATGCTGACCTACACCTACGGTGCCGGAGGCTGCCGGCGCACGCTGCAGGCAGAGGTTTACGTTACGGCAACGCCAGCCGTTACCTTTGAAAAGTTCGACAGGGTTTGCGACAACGACCCGGTAAAGCTGATGGACTACGTAACCCCCAAGGGGGGTACGTTTAGCGGCGCAGGCGTAGTTGATAACGTTTTCTACCCCACCGAAGCCGGGCTTGGAACGCACGAAATACAGTACGCCACGGCCGTCGGCACGTGCACCATTAGCAGCAAAACCTACATCAACGTGGTGGGGCTGAGCGACAACGATGCTGCCTTTCGCTCGCTTCCCGAGCTATGCCTTACGGATGACGGCTACATCGACCTGCGGGGCTACATCGTAAACGCTCCTGACAACGGGACGTTTACCGGCACCGGCGTGGAGGGTTTTCGCTACTACCCGGGCAAGGCCAAGGCGGGTTTTAACACGCTGACCTACTCCTTTATGAGCGGCGCCTGCCCCAAAACGCTGCGCGCCGAGGTGTTTGTGCGCAGCGTTCCCGCCGTAAGCTTTCGGGCTATCCGCACCATCTGCACCGGCACAACGGTTGACCTCAGCAGCTACGTCGGCGCCAGGGGTGGGGCGTTCACCGGCGCCGGCGTGGTGGGCAGCACGTTCTACGCGGAGCAGGCCGGGGTGGGCAGGCATGAGGTTACCTACACGGTTACCTCCAGCGGCTGCCCCTCCACCGCCAGGGTAACCATTGACGTGGCCGATCTGCAGGACGAGGAGATAGGCTTTAGCGCAATCCCTCCTGTGTGCAAATCCGACAGCAGCTGGGTAGACCTGCGCACATACATTAACCATGAGGGCGGCACCTTTAGCGGTCAAGGGGTGGAAAATTTCCGGTTCTACCCCACTCGGGCCAGCGAAGGGTACGTAATGATTGGGTATAACTACGGCGAGGGCAGCTGTAGAAAAACCGCCAACGTGGAAATTTTTGTGCGGGGCAAGCCCACGGTGGCCATCTCTGCGCTGCCCGTGCTGTGCGAAGCTGACGCTGAGGTTAACCTGCAGAGCTACGCCAACCCCAGGGGAGGCGTTTTCTCCGGCGTTGGCGTAAGCAGCAACATTTTTTCGGCGGCGGCGGCGCAAATCGGCAGGCATACGGTAACGTACGCCTATACGGACAACAACGGGTGTACGAATAGCGTAAGCAGCGCCGTTGAGGTAGGCAGCGCCTACAGCGCCGCCGTAACCTTTGGCGGGCTGCCGACCCTATGCTCCACCGACAAGGGCTACTACGAGCTGCACCACTACGTGCAGGGGCACACCGGCGGAACGTTTGGCGGGCAGGGCGTGGAGAACGGGTGCTTCTACCCGGCGCGGGCAAGGGCAGGCGTTAACACGCTAACCTACACCTACGGCTCCGGCAGCTGCCAAAAGGTGCTGAAGGCCGACGTTAACGTTACCGCAGTGCCCGCCACAAGGCCCATTGCCGTAGCCAAGGTTTGCAGCAGCGAGCCAATCATGCTGATGAACCATGTGAACAATAAGGGTGGCGAATTTACCGGCAACGGCGTTCAAGGCAGCGTGTTCTACCCGACGGCGGCGGGGTTTGGCGTGCACGACATCGCCTACGAGGTGCTGATAGGAAATTGCTACAGCATGGCCGACTTATCGATTGACGTGCTCTCGGTGGCCGCGCCTCCGGTGTTTGACCAGCTACCTACCCTGTGCAAGTCCGATTCCGGGTACATTGACCTGAGAGAGCACGTGCTTAGCTATCAGGAAGGTACATTTAGCGGGCAGGGCGTGGAGAGCTACCGCTACTACCCCATGCGGGCAAGGGACGGCTTCAACACGGTAACGTACACCTACGGCTCCGGCAGCTGCCAGCGGTCGCTAAAAACAGAAATCTACGTAACGCCAAGGCCGGAGCTCACGCTCACCCCCTTTGCCCGCGTATGCCATGCGGACACCATACCGCTTGCGCTGTACGCCAGCATACCGGGCGGGGCGTGGAGCGGCAGGGGCGTGTTCGACGGAAGCTTCATAGCAGAGCAAGCCGGCACGGGCACCCACCAGCTGACCTACACCGTTACGCAGGGATTGTGTCGGGTAAGCGAGGCGGTGAGCGTGGAGGTGGCCGCGCTGCTGCCCAAGCTGGTGATATTCGACAGCATCCCGCAGAGGTGCGCACAGGACTTGGGATATATAGATCTGAAGTTTCCCATCTCTTAAATAGTTGAAAATCAGGAGTGAAAAAATGGTAAAAAGTGGTGATATTTGGATATAAATTACTATATTTGTGGTTGTTACAGTCATAAATACAAGTAATAAAAACCATCACCACTTATGAATGCAAAGATAAACATTTTAGACGAATTGACAAGCCTGCTAACGAAAAAAGAAAAGACGGCTTCCGGTGTTCTGGCATTCTCTCAATAGTTCTAGCTGGGTCAAGCCTTAAAGCCGTTTTCGGATGTAAAAAAGCAGGGGAAACCGTTGCTCGCTGTATTAGTAGCGATGCTTTTAAGTCGTTTAGGCGGCATGAGCGTTTACGCAATGCAGCAAACCGGCCATTTAGGGATGGATGAAAATACGCTGTACAGGTTGATGAACAATCCGTTAGTAAATTGGAAGTCCATACCTTCGCCCGACAGCCTATGCGCTGCGCTTCGGAAAAGGGCGAAATGTTACCATGGTCGAGCGGAAGAGCGCCTTTATGGTGATGGAAAAATTGCCGCATGGAAAGAATGCTAACAGCTGACGAAAGCCGTTGTCAGGCTGCTTGCCGCCTACCGGCAGCAGGTGCATACCATTACCGGCGACAACGGAACAGAATTTGCCGACCATCAGGCCATTGCAAAGGCACTGAAGGCTCAATTTTTTTTTCACACACCCCTATTCTTCTTGGGAAAAGGGGCTCATTGAAAATACAAACAAGCTTATCCGGCAGTACATCCCCCAAAAAGCAAACTTTGATGATTTTAGCAACCTGAAAATAAAAGAAATACAGGATAATATCAGCAGCAGACCCAGAGAAAAATTACAGCTTTATTCACCTAAAGAAAATTTCTTCCGATATTTGCACGATAAAGTTGCATTGATATGTTGAATCTACAGTATAAAGCAAATCGTATAGGGATTTTTGATTCTGGGGTAGGGGGCTTATCGGTGTTGCGCGAGGTGGTGGCGCTGCTCCCGCGTGAGCGCGTGTGCTACGTAGCCGATGCAGCGCACTGTCCGTACGGTTCGCGCCCTGCGGACGAAGTGCTAAGGCTTTCGCTGCGCATGGTAAGGTTTTTGCTCGACAAGGACTGCAAGCTCATTGTCGTGGCCTGCAACACCGCCACCGCCGCCGCCATCAACGCGCTGCGCAAGACGTTTCCCGACGTACCGTTTGTGGGCATGGAGCCTGCCGTGAAGCCTGCCGCCGCGCAAAGCAAAACGTGCCGCGTGGGTATTTTGGCAACTGCCGGAACGCTGCAAAGCCGCTTGTTCAACCAAACCAAAGCGCGGTATGCCGCCGGCGTAAAGCTGCACGTCGTGGCCGGCAACGGCTTGGTGGAGCTCGTGGAGTTGGGTAGGGAAGATTCCCCTGAAGCGCTGGAGCTGCTGCGTACTTACCTGCAACCCATGCTTGATGGTAACGTAGATGAGCTGGTGCTCGGCTGCACGCACTACCCGTTTTTGCAAAGCAGCATCGAAAAAATAGCGCAGGGGCGAATGTCCATCATCAATCCCGCACCGGCCGTAGCGGTGCAGGTCAAGCGGATGCTCGAGCACAGCAACCTCCTCAACGACGAGCCAACGTCCCAACCTTTCTACGAATTTTTCTCCACCGGTAATGTAGAAGCTTTAATGCAGCTGCAAAAAAAACATCTGCCTCTGCCAACCGAAAGGCGCTCGTTTCAGGCGTTGACCTCACTGTAAAATCAGCGAGCTGTCTCCGTAGCTCAAAAATCTAAAATTGTGCTCCAGCGCGTAGCGGTATATATCGCGCCAGCGGTTGCCCGTCATAGCGGCAACAAGGAGCAAAAGGGTGCTTTGTGGCTGGTGAAAGTTGGTTACCATACCCTTAACCATACGAAAACGGTAAGGAGGCGCTATCAAAATTTGGGTGCTCGCCGAAATACCACATAAATTATTTGATATTAAATAATTAACAAGGTTGTCAACAACCTCCGCTGCATCTAAATATACCTTATCCTCGTATGGTATCCATTGCCCGACATTACTTACAATCGAATTATTTCTTAACAAATTAAGCCCTATCCAAAATATGCTCTCAAGGCATCTTACCGAAGTTGTCCCTACGGCCACTATTTTTCCGAGCGACTGCCGCAGCTTTATGAGCGTTTCGAGGCTTACATCAAAATGTTCGGCGTGCATTTCATGCTCCTGTATAGTATTTGATTTCACAGGTTTAAACGTTCCTGCCCCAACGTGAAGCGTTATTTCGGATGTTTCTATACCTCTGTTTTCTAATCTATTCAGTACATTTTGCGTAAAATGCAATCCCGCAGTAGGAGCAGCGACCGATCCTTCGTATTTGGAGTAAACAGTTTGGTATCGCTCATAGTCAGCGTCTTCTGTTGACCGGTGCAGGTAGGGTGGGATAGGCAGAACGCCGGAGATTTCGAGCACTTCGGCAAAGGTAAGCTTAGGGTTGTCCCATGAAAACCGTACGACAACCTCCCCGTTCGCTTCGCTTACTTTTTTTGCGGATAGCGTATAGCAGCTCCCGCTATGCGTAAAGGACAGAAATAAGCTTTCCTCCCTCCAACGCTTGAGGTTGCCCACTGCGCACACCCAGCTACATTCATTTTTTGCTGCAAGTGACAGCATATAGCTGTTAGGCATACAAGGATCTAAGCAAAACACCTCTATGGTTGCTCCGGTGCTGCGCTTAAAGATTATCCGGGCGCGAATGACTTTGCTGTTATTAAATACCAGCAGCGTTCCCTTTGGAAGCAGCTCGGGCAGGCGAAAAAAAACAGCTTCGCTAATGCCGCTATGGTCAAAAACAAGCAGCTTTGAAGCATCTCGCTGAGGAAGAGGATATTTTGCAATACGGTCGTCGGGAAGATCGTAGCCGTAGCCGGCCATGTGAATTTGTGAAATCATCGCGCTTATAGTTGTAGTAAAATGCTATGTTTGCTACAAAATTACTATATTTGCACGAAAAGGAAAATAGCATGAGCTATATTTTACAAGTGCAGGACGTCGTAAAGCGCTATTTATTCGGAATACATGCTTTCCCCTTTACGTCCATTGTTTAACCAAAAAAAATTGCTACTTTTACTTCCTCATTGAAATAGCTTTAGTCAACATGAAAATAGGAGATAAAGTTCGTTTTCTCAACGATGTAGGCGGAGGTACGGTGCTACGTATCGAGGGTAAGACCGTCGTTATCACCGACGACGATGGCTTTGAGATTCCCACGCCTATCGCCAGCGTGGTGGTAGTGAATGTTCGCGCGGCAACAAATTTTCCCATAGATGCGGCAGAAAAAGATAAGCCGCTTACCAAGCAGTACGCCGAAAAAAGCAGGCGTGAGGTTGGCGCTCCTGCGGCAGCTCCTGCGGCGCGGCAAGCCGGAGTTAGCCGCGAAAATCGGGTAGGGGATAGCAACCCTGCGAAAACCCCAGCGGAGCAAGCGATAGAAAACTCTTCGGAGCGCGACACGCCGGGCGAAAGCTACGAGCTGATGCTGGCGTTTTTGCCGCCCGCAAACGACAAAACCGACCTGTATTTGCTGAACGACAGCCCTTACAGGCTGCTATATAGCGTTGGCATGTATGAGCGCGACGGTAGCGTGCAGCCTTTAGCGCAAGGTCAAATGGAGGGAGATAGCAAGCTGCTAATAAAAACGCTAAACGTTAGCCAGCTGCGTGACGTCCGTACGCTACGCGCTGAGGTCATGCTTTATAAAAATATCTCCTACAGGCCGCAAACCCTCGACGCTGTTGACGTAGAGCTCAGCCCTATCAAGTTTTTCAGGCAGGGAGCCTTTGTTGAGAACGAATTTTTTGAGAAAAAAGCGCTAATTATGCGTCTTTTTTCGAGCGAAGCGGCGGAAAAGGAAAAGATGCACAGCGTATCGGCAGAGGAAATCAAGGAAACTATGCTGCAAAAAAATGATGCGCCGCTACTTCCTCCGCGGCCCATGAAGCAGCCCGAGCTGGAGGAGGTTGACCTGCACGCCGAAATGCTGGTAAACGATGTAAACAAATTGTCGACAGGCGAGCTGCTGGAGCTGCAAATGTCGCGCTTCAAAGCTACGCTCGAAAATGCGCTGGTATCCGGGCGAAAAGGCAGGATAGTTTTCATACACGGTATTGGCAGCGGTAAGCTCAAGCAAGAGCTGCGGCAGTGTCTGGTAAAAAATTATCCGGCGCTTTCGTTCCAAGACGCTTCATTCCGTCAATACGGCTATGGCGCAACAATGGTATTTTTAGGGTAAAGGGTTTAGGAAGTAGTGAGTAGTGAGTAAAGATAATTTTTCAACCTTTTCTATCCTAAACTCCTAAGCTTCTACATTCTAAGTTTCTATGTTCTTATTCATCAAATCGGTAAGGCGCTCTATCGCTGTCCTGCGTGAGCGGGAGAGAGGAAAGTCCGGGCAAGGCAGAGCGCCACGCTACCTAACGGGTAGATGTTCGCAAGGGCATGCAATGCGTAACAGAAAATAACCGTCGCGCTGAGGTGCGATAAGG
>JAIRMD010000178.1 GCA_031258915.1 Prevotellaceae bacterium | reverse complement strand
GAACAATTAATAACTATTCTGTTGAGTGTACTTATAAAACAGGACAAGGCTATCTTGATTACACTCTAAAACAAATAAATTGTAAATACAAGTTGAGTGACGGTTCATCAGACGATGTTGATTTAGTTGATTAAAGGACTTTTGTTTTTATCCATACTAATCTCAATGGTCTGCATTTAAGTAGATTAGATAAATCAAAAGTCCTTTAATCTGTGGATATAATATATTCAGAATCACTACTGACCGACTTAGTACATGACAAAAATTTACAACGTGCTGATAATTAACATATTATAGTAATATTAAACGTATTTTTGTTTGTAAAAACCTTAATAGTCAGCAACTTAGAAGAAAAAAAGCACATTTAAATTCTACGTTATGGCTACTAAGGTTGACAACAAAGTTAGCATTAAATTCTCAATTACACACAAACGGATAAAAATGTTCGGAAAAATTTATAGGGGAAAGGTACAAAATTGGCCGAAATAGCAGATGCTCATTTGTTTTTGCGGCATCCCTATGGGATGCATCCCGTAGGGATGCCAAAGAAGGGTGGCATCTTTGTTTTCTACCGAGCGATAATCCCTACGGGATTGCTTGGGCGACGACTTGAAATGCACCCCGTAAATACCCCCATTTGTTAGTTCGAAATATTTTGGGTAAATTTGCCGCTGATTTTGGTATTCCGCCTCCACATCTTCGGAGGCCGGAATGAAATAGGGAATCAGGTGAAAATCCTGAACAGACCCGCTGCTGTAAGCTCCGGTAAAAAGTTTTTGGGCAACGCTCACGCCACTGCTCCGCAAGGAGCGGGAAGGAGGCTCAAAAACGGAGCAAGTCAGAAGACCTGCCAAAAGTAGCAATGGTTTAAAGCCTTCGAGGAGTAAGGCTTGAACAAGCACGGTAGCGGATGAGGCTAAAAAAACCGCTCAACCATCAAAAAAAAGCCAAAGATTTTTTATGTTTTTTCTCAGAATATTCTGCGGAGGCTTGCTGTTTTTCTCCCTTGCCGCTGCCGCCGCCGCCTTTGCGCAAAGCAAAACGGACAGCGCCCTGCACATTGGCGAGGTGGTGGTGGTGGCCAACCGCTACCGCGAGGTCATCCCCTCGCAGCGGCTTGCGGGCGACAAGCTGGAGGCGCTGGCCAGCTTCTCCGTGGCCGATGCCATACGCTACTTTTCGGGCGCGCAAATCAAAGATTACGGCGGCATCGGCGGGCTGAAAACGGTGGACATCCGCAGCATGGGCTCCCACCACATGGGGGTGTTTTACGACGGCATACAGCTGGGCAACGCCCAAAACGGGCAGATTGACTTGGGTAAATTCTCGCTGGACAACATCGAAGAAATATCCCTCTACAACGGGCAAAAAAGCGAAATATTTCAGTCGGCAAAGGATTTCGGCTCGGCGGGAACGGTGTACCTGCGCACCCGCCGCCCGCAATTTGCCGAAGGAAAAAAGGCCAACGTCAAGGCCCTGCTGCGCACCGGCTCCTTTGACTTGGCCAACCCGTCTGTGCTGTGGGAGCAGAAGGTGAGCGAGCGGGTGAGCGCCTCCCTCAACGCCGAGTATATCTACTCCTCCGGCAGGTACAAGTTCCGCTACCGCAAAATGCTCCGCGACGGCAGCATGGCGTGGGACACAACGGCGGTGAGGCAAAACGGCGACATTCGCTCCGCGCGCGTGGAGGGCGGATTGAGCGGCCACATCCCGCAGGGCAAGTGGAACGCCAAGGCTTACTTTTACGACTCGGAAAGGGGAATACCCGGCGCCATCGTCAACAACGTATGGAAGCGCTGGCAGCGGCAGTGGGACAGGAGCTTCTTTGCGCAGGGCAGCTTCCAGAGGCAGCTCTCCCGCCGCCACGAGGCGCTGGTCAACCTCAAGTACGCCAACGACTGGATGCGCTACCTCAACCCCGACACCACGCTGATGCACATCGACAACACCTTTCGCCAGCAGGAAATATACGCCTCCGCTGCCAACAAGTACGCCATCATGCCCAGCTGGGACGTAAGCCTTTCCGTCGATTACCAGTGGAATACTTTGAGCTCCAACATGACCGATTTTGTTTTCCCCACGCGCAACACCGCTTTGGCGGCGCTGGCTACGGCTTTTGAGTGGCGACGCTTCAAAGCGCAGGCGAGCATGCTGGGAACGTTTGTTTTTGAAAACATCGGAAAGCAAAACGCGCATAAACCCGACAACAAGGCGGAGTACACGCCCGCCGTTTTCGCCTCCTACCAGCCGCTTGCAGAGCGCAGCCTCACGCTTCGCGCTTTCTACAAGCGCATTTTCCGTATGCCCACCTTCAACGATTTGTACTACACCGACATCGGAAACATCGCCCTGAAGCCGGAGTATACCGTTCAGCACAACCTTGGCTTTGCGTACCGCAAAGAGTACCGTCGCGGGGTAATCCGCACGCTGGAGGCTCGCGCCGATGCCTACTACAACGAGGTTACGAACAAAATTGTCGCCATCCCCAAGGGCAGCGGGCAGTACCGCTGGATGATGGCGAACCTGGGCTACGTAGAAATTCGCGGCGTGGATGTTTCGTCGCAAGTTGGGTGGGCGCTGCCCGCCGGCATCCTGCTCAGCACGAGCCTGAGCTACACCTTCCAGAAAGCGCAGGACTTTACCCCTCCCCGCAACGCGACGGAGGCGAAGTGGTACGGCGGGCAAATTGCCTACATCCCGTGGCACAACGGCTCGGTGATTGCCAACGCGCGCCGCAGGTCGTGGGAGGCAAACTACAGCTTCATCTACGTGGGCGAGCGCTACCACAACTCGGCCAACATCCTCGCCAACCGCGAGCAACCTTGGTACACCCACGACGTAACGCTCGGCAAATCCTTCGGATGGAAAGCGGTGAAGTGCAAAATCTCGGCAGAGGTCAACAACCTGCTCAACCAGTACTACGACGTGGTGCTGAACTACCCCATGCCGGGGCGAAGCTACAGGCTGATTTTTAAAGTGGAGGTGTGATATGAAAAGTATAATTTATACAGGCTCCCTTTTGGTAGCCATTTTTGCGGCGGCCTGCCGCGACGAGGTGGAAATTTTTGACCCTGAGGTGGAGGTGGTCGCCCCGCCGGATAGCACCGTGGGCGCTACCCCACCCCTTGCCCCGCCGGATACCACCGTGGGCGCTACCCCACCCCTTGCCCCACCCGTGGGCTTCTACCTCCTCAACGAGGGCAACATGGGCAGCAACAAGTCCACGCTGGACTACTTTGACTTTGCAACGGGCACGTACCACCGCAACATCTTTGCCGCCGCCAACCCCGACGTTCCCATGGAGCTGGGCGACGTGGGCAACGACATAGCCATCTACGGCAGCAAGCTCTACGCCGTCATCAACTGCTCCAACAAGGTGGAGGTGATGGATAAGCTTACTGCCCGCCGGCTGGGGCAAATCGACATCCCCAACTGCCGCTACATCAAGTTCCACGAGGGGTACGCCTACGTTACCTCCTACGCCGGGCCGGTGGAGATAAACCCCAACTACGAGCAAACCGGCTACGTGGCGAAAATCGACACCGCTACTTTACGGGAGGTTGGCCGCTGCTTAGTGGGCTTTCAGCCGGATGAACTGGAGGTTGTGGGCGGCAAAATCTACGTGGCCAACTCGGGCGGATACATGGTACCGAACTACGAAAATACGGTCTCGGTGATAGACATTGCCACCTTTACCGAAGCAAAGCGGATTGAGGTGGCCATCAACCTGCACCGCCTGCGGGCAGACAGGCGCGGCAACCTCTGGGTAACGTCGCGCGGCGACTACTACGACGTTCCCTCGCGGCTCTACTGGATTGACACAAATACCGACACCTACGGAGGCATGATTGACGTTGCCGCAACGGAGCTCTACCTCGACGGCGACTCGCTCTACCTCTACAGCTCGGAGTGGAGCTACAACGCAATGGGCTGGGGTGGATTTACCTTCGGCATTGTGGACGTGGCGAAAAGAGAACTGCTAACCCGCAACTTCCTTGCCGACGGCGAAGAAAAGAAAATTGTAATGCCCTACGGCATCATGGTGCACCCCGTAAGCAAGGATATCTACCTGACCGACGCCGCCGGATTCACCTACCCCGGAACGCTATACTGCTACGACCGCTACGGCAAAAAAAAGTGGGAGGCGCAAACGGGGGATATTCCGGGGCACTTTGCGCTGCTGTACGAATAAAAAACACCGCCATCTTTGGTCCGACAAAAACGCCTCGAATTTTCAGGCGATATTTTCCATCTCACAGCTTCAGTAGTACGGCATCTCCCAGCTGCAGGCGTAGCCATCGTGCACCGTTTTTCGCACGGTGCTGAAGGCGGCAAAGCAGCCGAAGCCGTTTTCGATGTTCGAGGCAATGGGCACCGGCTCGGTGAAAAAGCCGAGCTCATCGCGCTGGAGTATCAAGCTGCGGTGGTGCTCGTAGGTGATGGGCGATAGGTGCGAGATGCAAATCTCCGTGCGGGTGCGCGTGTATGGCTGCGAGGTGGTGTCGCACAAGCCGGTGGGGGGAGTGAGCATGACGAATAGATCCTCCAGCAGCAAATCTATGGTGGCGGTGGCGTTGGCAAAGGACATGTCGGACATCAACATGCGGCTAAAGAGGAAAACGTCCGGTTCGGTGCCTACTTCCAGCGGGTTGGCCTCCATATCGGGGTTGTCCTGAATCAGCGCACGGTTGGCCACCGCTATGTAAGGCGTTACCGGATAGGTATTGCTGTAGCTGAGTTCGGGGATTACGGTTGTTTCGCTACCTTCGAACCGAAACATGTAGTAGTCCCTGCCGCGCGAGCCATCCGTAAGCCGAAGGCTTAGCGGGTAGAAGTCTTTGCTGTCTTCGTATACGTACTCGCCCATGCTCCCTACGAAGTAGGGGTAGCGCCGGTGCACTTTTCGCGTTGTGTCCAGCGCGATGTCCTCAACGGCGGGGGGATCGGGCATCACGGCGGTGGCGGTGGCAACGGGGTACTCCCCTACCCTAAGCTCCAGCTTGTAGGTGCTGCCTGCCTTAAACGTCAGGCCTTTTTGCTCACCGGAAAAGCCGCTTGCGCCGTCAACGTTTAGCAACATTCTGTAAATGGGGACGGGGTTGTCGTCCTCGTAGAGCGACGCTGTTCCTTTACCTGTAATCATTATGCTTTCGCTTTGCCACGTTTTGTAGTAGGCCAGCGAGCGAGCCTCCGTGAAGTAAAGGCGGAACGTGCCGCTGTCGGTGTCTATGGAGGCGCTCACGACGAGCTTGGGCGAAAAGTCGGCCAGCGCAACGTCAACATCCTTAATCATGTTTTCGCAGCCTGCCAGCGCCGCGGCGCAGAGCAAAGCCATTCGTGTTGCGTATTTCTTAGCGGTGTGCATAGCTCAAAATTTAAATTGGTAGCTTACCGAAGGAATAATGGGGAAGAGGCTCACCTGCCAGTAGCGGTAGCGCACCTGCTCGCTCAAGTAGCCCGGCGGCATGATGATAGAGAAGAAATCTTCCGGTATGTAGTTGCTTTCCTTTACGATGTTGACAAAGTAGGGATTCCTGCGGTTGTAGGCGTTGAACACGCCGAATATCCACCGGCGCTCGTACAGCCTTTTCTTTTTGATGAGGCTAACGCTCAAGTCCAACCGGTGGTAGGGTGCCATCCGGTAGGCGTTGCGCTCGCTGTACTCCGTTACGCTTATTTGCCCTGAGCCGAATTCTGTGGTGGGGTATATCGGGTCAACGGTGTGGAACACGCTCACCGGCACGGTAGCGCTGTTGCCCGTCCCGAACACCCAGGTGGCGGAGGCCTCCACTTTTTTCCCGAATTTTTTCATCAGCACCACGCTCACGTCGTGCCGGCGGTCGTACTTGTAGCTAAATCGCTTGCCGTGGTTTAGCGCGTCGAACTGCCTGTCGGACCACGAGAGGGTGTAGCCAATCCACCCCGTGAACGTCCCCGTTTTTTTCTGTGCAAAGAGCTCCACGCCGTAGCTGCGCCCTTCGCCTTGCAGCACCTTGTCCTCCCATTGGCTGTGCACGTCGAACACCGATGTTCCCTCCTTGTACTCAAGCACGTTGTCCATTGTCTTGTAGTAC
Organism: Prevotellaceae bacterium; assembly: GCA_031258915.1. GTDB lineage: Bacteria > Bacteroidota > Bacteroidia > Bacteroidales > UBA932 > JAITMY01. The sequence goes on along the minus strand of JAIRMD010000178.1, from coordinate 2,115 downwards.
CCTTCGAGGCTCAGCTCGTACTCGCTCAAGAAGTTGTATGCGAATCCTGCGGTTACCTGATCGGAGCGCTGCGGGCGGAGCAGGTCGGTGGTGGGCACCCACAGGTCGGTGGGCATGCCGAGGTTGGAGTTGGTCAGCAGGTGGACGTACTGCGCCATGCGCGAGTAGGCCGCCTTTGCCGAGAGGTCGTCCGTGAGGAGGTAGCGTGCCGCGAGGCGGGGTTGCAGCGCGTGGTAAAGCTCCCCGCGCACGCCAAACGCCGACCACCGCAGCCCGGCGTTGACCTTCAGGCGGTCGCTCAGCCGCAGGTCGTCCTCGACGTACAGGCTGTACTCTTGGGTGCGCGTTTTTGCTCCGCCAAAGTCAATGGGTATGTTCTCCGCCGTAACCCCTATGGAGCCAGGGTTAAAGGTGTGGTAGGTAAAGCTCCCGCCAAAGCGAATGTAGTGGTTGGGCGAGGGCAGGTAGTCAAACGCCACCCGGCCGCTCCAGTCCTCAATGCCCGACAGGTAGTCCAGCCCAATGTACTGCTCTGTATTTTCGTAGGAATTTTTTACCCACTCCTTCATGTAGATGTTCATCCGGTAGCGGCTGTAGGTCAGGGTAGTATTGCCGAACAGCTGGTTGGTAAAGACGTGATTCCAGCGGAAGGCTGCGGTGATGTTGCCCCACGTTAGCCCCACGTCGCTTTTCGAGTGCGTCGTGTAGTAGTCTTCGTCCTTGTCCTCCGTTTCCACGTAGAACTTGTCGTTGCCCATGTAGGCGCTCAGGTAGATGCGGTCGTTGGCCGAGATGCGGTGGTTGATTTTTGCGTTGAGGTCGTAGAAGTAGTAGCCCGGCACTACCTCTTGGCTGCTCTCTGAGTTGGCCGCCGCGATAAAGGGGCGCGCGAGCAGGTCAACGTAGGTGCGCCGCGCCGAAACGATAAATGAGGAGCGATCTTTGAGAATGGGACCCTCGATGGTGAGCCGCGATGCCACAATGCCTATCGAGCCTTCGCCGTGGAATTGCTGCATGTTTCCCTCCTTCATGTTGATGTCGATTACCGACGATATGCGCCCACCGTGCCTTGCCGGAAATCCGCCCTTGAGCAGCTCGATGCTGTTGATGGCGTCGGCGTTGAACACCGAGAAGAAGCCGAACAGGTGCGAGGCGTTGTAAACCGGCACGCCGTCGAGCAAGATCAGGTTTTGGTCCGGGCCTCCGCCCCGCACGTATAGCCCGCTGCTGCCCTCGCCCCCCGACTGTATGCCGGGCATCAGCTGCAGCACCTTCAGCACGTCCACCTCGCCCAGCAGCGCCGGCGCGGCCTTTACCTGCGCTATCGGCACGTTCAGGGCGCTCATCTGCGTGCGGTCTTGTATCCGGTCGGACTTGCGGGCGGTTACCACTACCTCCTCCAGCGTCAGCGAGCCAACCATGTCAACGTCAATCACCACATCTCTGTCGAGCATGAACGAGCGCACCTGCGTTGCGTACCCCACGTAGGAGTACACCAAGTCCACCCACCCTTCGGGCAGGGTAAGGCTGTAGAAGCCGTACTGGTTGGACGACGTGCCCAGCATGTCGGAGCGGTTGTAGAGCGTAGCGCCTATCAGGCTCTCCGTGCTGAGGCTGTCCCTCATGTACCCGCTAATGGTGTACCGCTTGGCAGGTAGCTGTTGCCCTGCGCTTTGAGCGTAGAGGCCGGTGCCTACACAGCATAATAGCTGCAAAGCTGCGCAGAATTTGTGCATAAACATCTATAATTGCAATTAAATGCGGCCAACGGGCTACCTTTTCGGTTTAGCCGCGCAGCTTCTCCTTGTACTTTGCAAGCTGCTTTTTGAGCACCTCTACGTTCAGGTTAATGGCCTCCTCAAACGTTTTGCACTTATGCTCGGCAAAGAGGTCGTTGCCGGGCACATCAAGCTTTACCTTGACTATTTTGTTTTTCTCGTCCGATACATTCTCAAGCCTCATGATAATTTCTGCGCCTACGATACCGTCAAAAAACTTATCGAGCTTGCCCACTTTTTCCTCTGCAAACGCCAACAGCTTTTGGTCGGCGGTGAACTTGATTGATTGAATTTTTGTGTTCATAAAGCAATATAAATTTTGTTAGTTTTTAGCTTT
>JAIRMD010000071.1 GCA_031258915.1 Prevotellaceae bacterium | reverse complement strand
TATGAAAATCTCAAAAGAAGCTAAAATAGGCTTGTTTGCATTTGCCATGCTTATCGTGCTGTACTGGGGCATTAACTTTTTGAATAAAAACGAGCGCCTCAAAAGAACCACCACCTACTACGTTGCCTACCCCAACGCCAGCGGCCTGCAGCGCAAATCGCCCGTGATGATAAACGGGGTGGCGGTAGGCAGCGTGAGCGCAGTGGAGCTTGGCAGCAACAGCCGCGGCGTTGTGGCAACCCTGCAAATCGGCGCACAGCACAAGCTCCCGGTGGGCACTACGGCGGCGGTGGGCAGCGGCGGCATACTCGACAGGAAAAGCGTAACGCTGACGCTCGCCGGCAACCCCGCCTTTCACAAGGCAAACGATACCCTAAAAGCCAGCCCGGCAGGTAGCGATATCATGGGCATGGTTGGCCCTATGGCGAGCAAAGCAGACAGCTTGCTGGCGCAGCTCAGCAGCGTTGCCGCCGCCCTGCAGGCCACGCTGAACGTACAGAATCAGGCGTACATAGCCTCCTCGCTGTCGGGCGTTGCCGTGCTGTCGGAGAGCCTCAACAGGGTAGCCACAGAGCTGGGAGAGATTGCCGCCGAAAACCGCAAGGGAGTAAGCGCCATGGTGAGCGAGCTGAGCCAAGCGTCGGGCAACCTCAACGCCATTTCGGGCAACCTAAAGAGCAGCAACGAGGAGATTACCTCGCTCATTAGCAACGCTGCCGCCACCTTTGCCAACGCACAAGCGCTGACGGAAACGCTCAACCGCCACACGGCGCAGGGCACGCTGCTAAGCTCCATGCGGAACGATTCGCTCTACGTAAACCTCAACCGCGCAGTGCAAAGCCTCAACGCGCTGCTGGTTGACCTGAAAAACAATCCGAAAAGCTACGTGCATTTTTCGATGTTTGGGGGAGAGAAATAAATCATTGAATTATTGAACTCAAAATGACCTCCGTTGCACCCTTACGCTGCTGCACGTAGGTTCGGCATACGCTGCAGCACTCCTCGTAGCGCTGCCGGTGGATGCTCAACGTGCCCACCACAGTGAGCAGCTCCATTGCCGACGATATGGGGAAAGCTCCGCCCAGCGCAACCAAGTCGGTTGCCTCACGAAACTTCTTATAGTTAGCGCCAAAAATTACCGGAATGCCAAATGCCGCCGCCTCAAGTATGTTGTGAATCCCCACGCCAAAGCCGCCGCCCACGTAAGCGATGTCGCCAAAGCGGTAGAGCGATGCGAAAAATCCCACCGCATCAACTATGAAAATGCTGTACTCCTCAAGGTTAACGCTATCCATATTTTCACGCCACTGCGAGTAGCGTATCGCTGGCTTTTCGAAGAGCGAAAGCAAGCTGCGCACGTTGCCCTCGCTCACCTCGTGCGGCGCTACAATCAGCTTCATGTTGGGCGTTTTATTTACCAGCCCGGCCAGCAGCTCTTCGTCGGGAGGCCAGGTGCTGCCCGCCACCAGCGTCAGGTATGCCGGAGAGGTAAGCTGCGCAAGCTGCGGCAGGGCGCTGGCGCTGGCAGCCACCTCAAGCACGCGGTCAAAGCGGGTATCGCCCGCATACGAGGCGTTGTGCACCCCTACCGAGTCCAGCAAATCCAGCGATTGGCCATCCTGCACAAAAATATGCTCGCAAAAGCCCAAAATTTGCACAAAAAACTTGCCGTAAAGCCGGTCGAAGAACGCCTGCTGCTCGCGAAAGATAGCCGAAATAACGTATGCTTTTGCGCCTTGCCGTTTAAGCGCTTTGAGGTAGTGATACCAAAACTCATACTTAACAAACACGGCGACATCCGGCGCAGCAATCCGCACGAACCTGTACGCCACCCACCAAAAATCAAAAGGCAGGTGGCAGACGTAGTCTGCCGCAGGGTAGCCCTTTCGCACCTCGTAGCCCGAAGGGGAGAAGAAGGTGAGCAAAATAAAAATATCAGGATGGCGGCTGCGCAGCTTATCAATGAGAGGCCTTCCCTGCTCAAACTCGCCCAGCGAGGCGCAGTGAACCCACACCACCCTGCGCTGCCCTCGGTTAGCCATTGCGCGCTTCAGCCTGCGCAGCGCCCACCGCTGGCCGCGCACCAGCCTGCGAGCCTTGGGGTAAAAGAGCGCCCCAACGTGCACGCCTAACCAGTACAGCAGCAACCCTATGTTGTATAAAAAAATCATCCTGCTTCCTTTTACATTAGAAATCTACTATATCCTTTTTACATCATCATCACCACCAAACAACTGTCGGATTTGGGAGCAAGCTTACGCTTTTCCAACCTCAATCCCCAGCTCCTTCAGCTGCGCGTCGTCAATGCGGGATGGCGAGTCGATCATGGCATCGCGGCCAGCGTTGTTTTTTGGGAAAGCGATGTAATCGCGGATGCTGTCGGAGCCGCCAAGCATGGCGCACAGCCGGTCGAAGCCAAAGGCAATGCCGCCGTGGGGAGGAGCGCCAAACCTGAAGGCGTTGGTCAGGAAGCCGAACTTGTGCCCGGCATCTTCGGGCGTGAAGCCAAGCACGGAGAACATCCGCTGCTGAACGTCCGCATCGAAAATGCGAATGGAGCCGCCGCCTAACTCTACGCCGTTCACCACAAAATCGTAGGCGTTGGCGCGGACGCTCTGCAAGGCCTCCCTATCGCCCTTCATGAACAGCGGCAAGTCGTCGGGCAGGGGCGAGGTGAAGGGGTGGTGCATGGCGTAGAAGCGCTGCGCCTCGTCGTCCCAGTCGAGCAGGGGGAAGTCGGCTATCCACAGCGGGGCAAACTCGCCGCGCCTGCGCAGGCCAAGGCGGTTGCCCACTTCGAGGCGCAGCTCGCCCAGCGCGTTGAGCGCTGCTTTTTTTGCGCCGGCCAAAATCAAAATCAGGTCGCCGCGCTTTGCGCCAAGCGCGGCGGCCACCTCTTGCAGCGCTTCGGGGGAGTAGAACTTGTCAACGCTCGACTTGATACCGTCTTCCGCGAGGCGAATGTACGCCAACCCCTTTGCCCCAACTTGCGGACGCTTTACCCACTCGGTCAGCTCGTCGAGCTGCCTGCGCGTGTAGCCGGCGCAGCCCTCGGCGCAAATGCCGCCAACGTACTCTGCGCTGTCAAACACCGAAAAATTTTTGCCCTGCATCTGCTGCGTCAGCTCCCGTATCTTCATGCCGAAGCGCACGTCGGGCTTGTCGCAGCCGTAGTCGCGCATGGCATCGGCGTAGGCCATGCGGGGGATGTTGCGGAGCTCCACGCTCAGCACGCGCCGGAAGAGGCGCTGCATCATGCCGCCAAAGGTTTGCAGGATGTCCTCGCGCTCCACAAACGCCATTTCGCAGTCTACCTGCGTAAACTCCGGCTGGCGGTCGGCGCGTAAATCTTCGTCGCGGAAGCAGCGCACAATTTGAAAGTAGCGGTCGTAGCCCGCCACCATGAGCAGCTGCTTAAACGTCTGCGGGCTTTGCGGCAGCGCGTAGAACTCGCCGCGGTGCACGCGCGAGGGCACCACAAAGTCGCGCGCTCCCTCGGGCGTTGATTTTATCAAAAAGGGCGTTTCTATTTCCAAAAAACCCTGCGCGTCAAGGTAGCTGCGCACCTCCTGCGCTACGCGGTGGCGCAGGATGAGCGCGTTCTTCACCGGAGTTCGGCGCAGGTCCAGGTAGCGGTACCGGGCGCGAAGCTCTTCGCCGCCGTCGCTTTCATCTTCTATGGTGAAAGGTGGCACCTCGGCGGCGTTGAGCACGCGCAGCGCCGAGAGGCTTACCTCCACCTCGCCCGTTGGGATTTTGGCGTTTTTGCTGGTGCGCTCCACCACCTCGCCCTCCACCTG
>JAIRMD010000018.1 GCA_031258915.1 Prevotellaceae bacterium | reverse complement strand
GCCCCTCTACTTGGGGCAGGGACTCGCCATGCCCCAAGTTCCCGCCGGCATCTACCACCTCCTGCTCGAAGGCAAAAACGGCAAAAGGTGGGTGGCGAAGGTGGCGGTGGAAAATTAAGGACTCAAGTTTCCCATGTTTTTGGTTGTAAAATGCGTATTTATGCGAATCAAGAGTTGATAACCTCAGCGCTCCAGCGTCGGCGCAAGCTACATGGTCGCCTCTATATGGCGACAGCTGCGCCGAGCTTTGCTCCAGTAAATACGCAGCCTCGCTTGTAAAGATGAGAATTTTCATGTAAGTTTGCAGGCTCAACAATAAGCACCAAATAACAAGCACATTTTTGCATGAAAAAATTATTTCTCCTTGATGCGTTTGCCCTCATCTATCGAGCGTATTACGCTTTCATCAAGAAACCAATGATGAACGCCCACGGCCTGAACACATCGGCCATTTTTGGCTTTACCAAAACGCTGTTGGACCTTCTGCGCCACGAAAACCCTACGCACATAGCCGTATGCTTCGACCCTGGCGGCGAAACGTTCCGCCACATGATGTACCCCGAATACAAGGCTAACCGCAGCGAAACGCCGGAGGTAATCATGCAGTCGGTGCCTGTCATCAAGGAGATTATAGCGGCATTCAACATCCCCATTATCGTGGCGCCGGGCTTTGAGGCCGATGACGTAATCGGTACGCTGGCCAAAAAGGCAGAGGCCGCCGGGTTTGTTACCTACATGATGACGCCCGACAAGGATTACGGGCAGCTGGTAACGGATAATATTCTCATTTTTAAACCTGCACGCTGGGGAAAATCGGATGAAAAAATCGGCGTGTACGAAATTTGCAAGCACTACGGCATACAGCGCCCCGAGCAGGTTATAGATGTGCTGGCGCTGTGGGGCGATGCCTCGGACAACGTGCCCGGAGCGCCGGGCATAGGCGAAAAAACGGCTACCCGGCTGATTTCGCAGTACGGCAGCCTTGAGGGCGTGATTGGGCATATCCACGAGCTGAAAGGCAAAACTCGCGAAGCGATAGAGCAAAACATTGCGCAGCTGGAGCGGGCAAAAAAGCTGGTAACGATAGACCTGAACGCCCCCGTGGAGCTGGACGAGGCGCTGCTGCAAAAAAAGGAGCCCGACAAAGATGCGCTGTGCAGCTTGTTCGCTAAGCTGGAGTTTCACTCGCTTGCGCGTGAGCTGCGCGGCGGAAGCGCTTCGCCGCAGGCAGCAAAAAAATCGAAGGAGGTGCACGTGCAGCGCGATTTGTTCGGCCCTGCGGCTCCGGCTCCGGCTGATGCTGATGCTGATGCTGAGGGCGCTAAGCCGCACTTTGCAACAGTGGCCGATGCTCCTCATACGTACCACTTGGCGCAAAGCGTAAGCGAGGTGAAGGCGCTGTGCGATATGCTGATGCAGCAAAAAGAATTTTGCTTCGACAGCGAAACGGATGGCGTTGACCCCATTGATGCCGACGTAGCAGGTCTTTCGTTTGCTGTCAAACCGCATGAGGCGTGGTTTGTACCGCTATCGCCCGGCGAAGAGCGCTTTGCGGAAAAAGTTGCGCTGCTACGCGCGCCGCTGGAAAGTGAAAGCATAGCCAAAATAGGCCAAAACATTAAGTTTGATTACCTTGTACTAAAGCGCATCGGCATTGCGCTGCAAGGAAAGCTGCTCGATACCATGCTGGCGCACTACCTGCTGGAGCCGGATATGCGCCACAACATGAACTACCTTGCCGAGGTTTACCTGAGCTACCAGCCTGTCCCCATTGAGAAGCTGATAGGAGAAAAAAAGAACAGGCAGGGGAAAATGTCGCAAGCTCCGCTAGAGCAGCTGGTGGAGTATGCCGCCGAAGATGCCGACATAACCCTTCAGCTGCGCCAAGTGCTGTTTGAGGAGCTGGACAAAAGCGGCCTGCGAACGCTGTACGAAGAGGTAGAGGCGCCGCTGGTGTACGTGCTGGGCGATATGGAGTGGGAAGGCGTGCGCATTGACGCCAAGGGGCTGGCCGAGTACGGAAAAGAGCTGGCGAGCGAGCTGCAAAAGCTCGAGAGCGAAATTCAGGAAATTGCAGGCGAGCCTGCGCTCAACGTTTTTTCGCCAAAGCAGCTGGGCGAGGTGCTGTTTGACAAGCTCAAAATCTCGGACAACGCCCGCACCACCGGCAAAACAAAGCAGTACTCCACCAGCGAGGAAACGCTCACGGCGCTGCGCGACAAGCACCCGATTATCGACAAAATACTGGAGCTGCGCGGGCTGAAAAAGCTGCTCTCCTCTTACGTAGAAACGCTGCCAACGCTGGTCAGCCCTCGCACAGGCCACATCCACACCTCCTTCAACCAGGCGGTAACCTCCACCGGCAGGCTGAGCAGCAACAACCCCAACCTGCAAAACATTCCCATCCGCGACGAGCGCGGGCGCGAAATCCGGAAGGCGTTCATCCCCTCCGACGAAAACCACACCCTGCTCTCGGCAGACTACTCGCAGGTGGAGCTCAGGCTCATGGCGCACCTGAGCAGCGACGACAACCTCGTTGAGGCATTCCTGAAAAACGAGGATATTCACGCCAGCACCGCCTCAAAAATATTTCACGTGCCCATCGACCAGGTAAGCAAGGAGCAGCGGCGGCGCGCAAAAACCGCCAACTTCGGCATCATTTACGGCATATCGGTGTTCGGGCTGGCGCAGCGGCTCAACATCCCGCGCAGCGAGGCAAAAACGCTCATCGACGGCTACTTTGCCACCTACCCAAAGGTGCGCGACTACATAGACAACGCCATCCGCGAGGTGCGCGACAAAGGCTACGTGCAAACCCTCTGCGGGCGCAAGCGCACGCTGCCCGACATCACCTCGCACAACGCGGTGGTGCGTGGTTTTGCCGAGCGAAACGCCATCAACGCCCCCATACAAGGCTCGGCTGCCGACATTATCAAGCTGGCCATGATAAAAATTCACAGCCGCCTGCGCCGCGAAAACCTCCAGTCGCGCATGATTCTACAGGTGCACGACGAGCTGATTTTCGACGTTTACAAGCCGGAGCTCGGCCAAGTGCAGCGGCTGGTGGTAGCCGAAATGGAGTCGGCGTACAAGCTGGTGGTGCCGCTGGTCGCAGAGGCCGGAACAGGGGATAGCTGGCTCAACGCGCATTAGGCGTGCAACTTGTGTACGAGCACAAAATTATAATATGCCATATATCAAGCTATTGTAATATTTTGTTATTAAAATTATGGCTGACCGATAGCATAATTGCACGAAAATGATTACTTTTGCAACCGTATTTCGCTGCGAAAAATAATATTGAAGTAAAATGTAGCGATTCGAATTGTAAACACATAAATTCTACTTAACCATGTCTGAAATTAAGAAAAAAGACGAAAGAATACGCTTAAAAGACATAGCAGTCTTGGCCAATGTATCGGCAGGTACGGTTGACCGCGTAATTCACAACCGCGGCGGAGTTGCTCCCGAAAGCAAAAAACGTATTGAGGAGATACTAAGCGAGCTGAACTTCAAGCCCAACAAAATGGCGCAGCTGCTGGCTACCAAAAAGGGGTACAAACTGGTGGTGCTGCTACCCGAAGCCGTGCGGGGCGACTACTGGTGGGATATCATCAAAGGCATTAAGCGTGCCGAGGAGGAGGTGGCGGACTACCACGTAAAAACAGAAATTCTGCGATTCAACCAGTACAGCATGGAATCGTTTGCCAGCTTAGCGCAGCGCCTGCTCGAATTGAACCCCGCCGGCGTGCTGATGGCCCCTTTCTTCAGGCGCGAGGTGCTCAGGCTCACCAAAGAGCTGGAGGAGCGCAGCATTCCTTTCGTTTTCGTTGATTCTAACGTGGAAAGCGTGAACAGCCTTGCCTACTACGGGCAGCAGTCGCACCAAAGCGGCTACGTGGCGGCAAAAATCATGCTAACCAAGCTCGAGCAATTCTCCACCATACTCTTGGTACACATGCTGCGCACCGGGAGCAGCGCCATTAGCTCCAACCAAACGACAAAGCGCGAGGAGGGATTTTTGGCCTACCTCGAAAAGTACTCGCTTGAGTCGTTCTATAGGATAATACGGGTTGATTTGCACGCCGAAGACGAGAGCGGAAACGAGGAAAAGCTTGATGGGGTATTCAACCAAAACCCTGATATACGGGGAATTATCATGTTCAACTCGCGCATCTACCGTATAGCCGATTTTCTGGAGAAGCGAGGCATAAGAAATATCCGCGCCATAGGCTACGACTTGCTTGAGCGCAACGTGCACTACCTGAAAAACGGCATGGTAGAGTGCCTCATTGCGCAGCGACCCCAGCTGCAAGGCTACTACGGCTTGACAGCGCTGGCCAGACACCTTGCCTTCAAGCAGCCCTCAAAACCGATATGCTACATGCCTATTGACATTCTTTTTAAGGAAAACATCAACGACTACAAAGTCTACCCGTTTGATGTGGAATAACGAGCTGAAAATTAACAGCTAAAACTAAGAATTTCGTCCTGAAAGGACGTGATTTTCGTAAAATGATCCGCTTAAACAGAAAGAACGCTCAGGAGGCTAAGGTACGCCCCGAAAGAATAGTACAATTTGGCGAAGGCAACTTCCTCCGCGCTTTCGTTGACTGGATTGTGCTCAACATGAACGAAAAAGCCAGCTTCAACGGCAGCGTAGTGGTGGTGCAGCCCATAGAAGCCGGCATGGTGGACGCGCTCAACGAGCAGGACGGCCTCTACCACCTCAACCTGCAAGGGATAAACAACGGGCAGGAGGTGGACAGCATCCGGCTGGTTGACGTTATCAGCCGCGGCCTGAACCCCTACACGCAGTTCGGGGAGTACCTCAAGCTCGCCGAAAATCCCGGCATACGCTTTGCCATTTCCAACACCACCGAGGCGGGCATCGCGTTTCGCGCCGAAGACAAGCTGGACGACAAGCCCGCAAAATCCTACCCGGGCAAGCTCACGCAGCTGCTCTACCACCGCTTCAAAACCTTTGGCGGTGCCGCCGACAAGGGCCTTATCATCCTGCCCTGCGAGCTCATTTTCCGCAACGGCGCAGCGCTGAAAAAGTGCGTTGAGCAGTACATCGACCTCTGGCAGCTGGGCGATGCGTTCAAAGCGTGGTTTAGCACCTCGTGCGGCGTGTACAGCACGCTGGTTGACCGCATTGTGCCGGGCTACCCAAAGGACTCCATCGGCGAAATTTTGGCAAAAATAGGCTACGACGACAGGCTGGTGGTGAAGGGCGAAATTTTTCACCTCTGGGTAATCGAGGCGCCGGCAAGCGTGGCGGACGAATTTCCTGCCGACAAAGCGGGGCTGAACGTGCTGTTTGTGCCCAGCGAAAAACCCTACCACGAGCGCAAGGTAACGCTGCTCAACGGCCCGCATACCGTCCTCTCGCCCGTGGCCTACCTGAGCGGGCTGAACACCGTGCGCGAAGCCTGCGAGCACGAGCTTATCGGCAAGTACGTCCGCAGGGTGATGTACGACGAGCTGCTCCCCACGCTCGACCTGCCCAAAGCCGAGCTCGAAGCGTTTGCCGACGCGGTGCTCGAGCGCTTCCGCAACCCGTTTGTGAAGCACTTTGTAACGAGCATCATGCTCAACTCGTTCCCAAAATTCAAAACGCGCGACCTGCCCGGCCTAAAAATTTACCTTGCGCGCAAGGGAAGCCTGCCGCCGGCGCTGACGCTGGGGCTTGCCGCAATATGCGTGTACTATCGCGGCGGCAAGCGCGGCAACGACGATATCACGCCCAACGACGATAAGGAGATTCTTGACCTGCTCGCCAGCCTCTGGGCTTCTAACGACGCTAAAACGGTGGCGAAAGGCGTGCTTGCCTCAACCTACATCTGGGGCGAAGACCTGAACAAAATCCCCGGCCTCGCCGATTTACTTGCCAAAAACATTGACAGCATTTTGAGCAAAGGAATGCTGGAGTCGATTCAATAGATCATGAGCTTTTTACAAATACATCCTGCCGACAACGTTGCAGTGGCCATTACACCGCTGCCCGCGGGCAGCCTGCTCACGGTAAACGGCGTGAGCATTGCGCTCAAATCGGATATTCCGCAGGGGCACAAGTTTGCGCTTGCGCCGCTGCAAGCCGGCAGCAACGTCGTCAAGTACGGCTACGCCATCGGACATGCCGCAGCTGCCATTGCGCAGGGCGACTGGGTGAACGAAAAAAGCGTAAAAACAAACCTCGAAGGGCTGCTCGAATACAGGTACTCGCCGGTGAGCGTCAAGCCGAATTTTGCCGACCGCCACATGACCTTCAAAGGCTACCGGCGCAAAAGCGGCGAGGTAGGCATCCGCAACGAGCTGTGGATTGTGCCCACCGTAGGCTGCGTGAACAGCACCGCCAGCCAGCTGGCGGAAATGCTCAGGGCCGAAGCGGGCGAGAGCAAGCTGGACGCTATAGCCGCCTACAGCCACAGCTACGGCTGCTCGCAGCTGGGCGACGACCACGAAAATACGCGAAAAATTCTGCGGGATATTGTCCTGCACCCCAACGCCGGCGCGGTGCTGGTGATGGGGCTGGGCTGCGAAAACAACCAGATGGAGCCTTTTCGCGCATTTTTGGGCGACTACGACAGGGAGCGCATCTTTTTCCTTGAGGCGCAAAAAGTCGAAGATGAGCTGGAGGAAGGTATGACGCTGCTGCGCGAGCTGTACGCGCGGGCCTCTGCCGACGTGCGCACCGATGTGCCGCTGTCCGGGCTGCGCGTGGGGCTTAAATGCGGCGGCTCCGACGGGCTATCGGGCGTTACCGCAAACCCGCTGCTCGGCTTGTTCTCCGACTTTCTGGCGGCGCAGGGCGGCGCTACGGTGCTCACCGAAGTCCCCGAAATGTTCGGCGCGGAAACTATCCTGATGAACCGCTGCAAAAATGCCGAAGTATTTGACAAAACGGTGCGCCTGATTAACGGCTTCAAGGAGTACTTCGCAAAAAACAGCCAGCCGATATACGAAAATCCTTCGCCCGGCAACAAGGCGGGCGGCATTTCGACGCTTGAGGAAAAATCGCTGGGGTGCACGCAGAAGTCCGGCAGCTCGGCGGTAACCGATGTGCTGATGTACGGCGAAAGAGTTGAGCAGAAAGGGCTGAACCTGCTGAGCGCACCCGGCAACGACCTCGTAGCGGCCACCGCGCTGGGGGCGGCGGGCTGCCAAATGGTGCTGTTCACCACCGGACGGGGAACGCCCTTCGGCAGCTTTGTGCCTACCGTAAAAATCTCGACCAACACCCCGCTCTTCCAAAGCAAGCCCGGCTGGATTGACTTCAACGCCGGCAGCATTGTAGAAAACGAAGCTATGGATGCCGCCGCCGAGCGCCTGATTGCCTACCTGATGCGCGTTGCCAGCGGCGAAAAGGTAAACACCGAAAAGAAAAATTTCAGGGAAATTGCGATATTCAAAACGGGCGTAACGCTGTAGCAGTAGCGTCATGCAATGTATGACGCTACCGAAGCTTTACCCTAACTATATAATCCCTAACCCCAATGCTTGTATCTTACGTAAAAAGTAGCGAATATCCCTCGCAGTGCCCCAGCGACGGCCTGCCCGAGTATGCCTTTACAGGCCGCTCCAACGTTGGCAAATCGTCGCTTATCAACATGCTTGCCGGCAACCGCAAGCTCTCGAAAGTGTCGGGTACGCCCGGCAAAACCCGGCTGATAAACCACTTTCTGGTCGATAGCAGCTGGTACATGGTTGACTTGCCCGGATACGGTTTTGCCAAAGCCTCAAAAAGCGTCCGGCAGCAGTTTTCGAATGTCATCACCCGCTACATCAGCGAGCGCGAAAGCCTCACGCTGCTCTTTGTGCTCATCGACATACGGCTTGAGCCTCAAAGCATAGACCTCGCTTTCATCCGGCAGCTGGGCGAGCGGGGCGTTCCTTTTGCGCTTGTATTTACCAAAGCCGACAAGGCGCCGGGCGCGAAGCAGCGCGCCAGCGTGGAGCGCTTCCGCCGTGCGCTGCTCTCGACCTGGGAGGAGCTGCCGCCGATTTTTGTTACCTCGTCCGAAAAGAAAGCAGGAGGGGAAGAAATTATAGCCTACATCGAGCATATCAACAAGAGCTTACAAAAGCCGTAGAAAAAATTTTTTTTGTTCTTTTTTTTAGCTACATTTGTCCGGGTTTTGCAAGCTATGCAACCGAATTTTACAAACATTTTTTTTTTGCAGCCATGCTTCCAACGCACGAAATTAAATTTTTTTGCGGCCGCGCGTCGCGCTACCTCGCCGAAAAAATTGTCGCCAGCTTTGGCACAGAGCTTGGACAATGCTCTGTGCTCGACTTTAGCGACGGTGAATTTCAGCCTGCTTTTGACGAAAGCGTTCGCGGCAGCACCGTGTTTATAATTCAATCTACATTTCCGCCTACGGACAACCTCTTTGAACTGCTGCTGATGGTGGACGCCGCTAAGCGTGCATCGGCCTATAAGGTGGTGGCGGTAATTCCCTACTTCGGGTGGGCAAGGCAGGACCGCAAAGACCGCTCGCGCGTATCCATCGGCGCTAAGCTGGTGGCCAACCTGCTCAGCGCCGCAGGCGTTGACCGCGTGATGACCATGGACTTGCACGCCGACCAAATACAGGGCTTTTTTGACGTTCCGGTAGATTTGCTGTACGCCAGCCGGGTATTCGTTCCCTACATACGCGACCTTAACCTCGACAACCTCTCCATCGCTGCGCCCGACATGGGCGGCGCCAAGCGCGCCAACATCTACGCAAAGATACTTGCTGCGCCCATGATTATTTGCCACAAAAACCGCGAAAAACCGAACGTGGTGGGCGAAATGACGGCTATAGGCGACGTGGAGGGGCGCAACGTTGTGATCCTCGACGATATGATAGATACGGCGGGCACCATTACCAAAGCTGCCGACATGCTGAAGGAAAAAGGTGCCCTCAGCGTGCGCGCAGTTGCTACGCACCCTGTGCTCTCTGGGCCGGCCTACGAGCGCATCCAAAATTCGGCGCTCTCAGAGGTGGTGTTTACCGACTCCATTCCCATAAATCGCGGCAAGGGAATTGGCAAAATCAGAGTGCTCTCGGCTGCCGACATGCTCGCCGACGTGATAAACAAGGTGTACCAGTGCCAGTCTATCAGCTCGCACTTCATAGCGTAGCAGCCGTACAGGTCAAAAAGCGAAGCTAAAAAAAATGCACCTTTTTTTGTTTTGCGATATTTTTTTGCTACTTTTGCGCGGTATAAAAAACTCAATGCTCGCAAGCTGACTGAAAAACATGACGAAACAAGCTTCACTTCGGAGTGAAAAGCTTTTGGGCTGCTTGCCCGAAAGCCAATGGGTAGCTGACAATGGACAGCTGCCCCAATTCTTCATTGTCAACTGTCAATTGAACACACACACACACACACACACACACACACACACACACACACACACACACACACACACACACACACACACACACACACACACACACACACACACACACACACA
>JAIRMD010000202.1 GCA_031258915.1 Prevotellaceae bacterium | reverse complement strand
AGGGCGAGCTGGCAGTGGTACGGAATCCCGCCGGACAGGATTACAGCGGTACGATTACCGTTCCTTCTACCGCAAACGGTTACACGGTGAAGTATATCGCAACCCACGCCTTTGGGTATGTCGATGGATCGGCGGTGGAAGATATGCGTATAGAATCCGTTGATTTGCCCGGCACTATCGTTTCGTTCGCCAACTGCGCTTTTCAAAACAATCGCAGCCTAAAATCCATTGTCATTCCAAATTCGGTAGTCGCTCTTTCGGATGACAATTTTAATGGCACAGATACAGAAGTAGGCGCCACCTTTATGAATTGCACCAGCTTGGAGGAAGTAACCATCGGCGCCGGCGTTACGAATCTGGCTTTCACGAATGGCCTTTTCAATAACATGACTTACGACGGGGCATCGAGCTTGAAAAAATTGACCATCCTTGCACCCACTCCACCCACAATTGATGGTAATACCTTTCTGGTAGATCTGGCGAACGCCGTTCTTTTTGTTCCTGCCGATGCGGTAGAGGCATATCAGAATACGTTTGGGGGAACAGAAGGTTGGTGGATGTTTACGCATGGTACTGCTAATATTTATGCTGTTGGCACTTGCGTGCCGCCATGGGGCTTGAGCGTGGACGAGAATAATGTAATTACCTGGAAAGGCGTCGCCAATGGGGGGTACGACGTGGCTATTTCCTCAACGGAGCTTAGCAACCCTACCGCTAGTGCCCATGTAGGCAGCGAAAGCTACAACGCCAGCGACGATATTCAACAAGAGGGGGTTTACTACATTTATGTACGAGGCGCATGCAGCGACAACAATAGCGAATGGGTAAGCACTTCTATCTACCATTACCCGGGGGCTTACTGCGACTATAACGTATCGGGCATAACTACATACACCAACGATAGCGGCGAACCCGATACAACGGTTTGGACTTCATCTGTGGAGCTTTGGCAAAATGGCTATCCCATTGCAACCGTGGCTGGCGCGGCTGCTTTTGCGGGTGCAACCGTACAGCTGATACCCAACGCTGAGGTTACCGTAAAATGGGTCGGAGGCAACGACTATGATGATCCTTGTACGCTCCTCATTAAGCAAGGGGAAACCGTAATTCTATCCAAAGAAGATTTAGTGGATAATGTTTCTTCTGATAACGTAGGAACGTTTACCCCCAGCTGCAGCGACTAAGCTGCACCAACGGCGCGTCTCCGCGCCGGACAAAGAGCAAAGATACATGAGGATAAAGTCTGAGAGGTCTTTGCTCTTTGTTTTTTCCAAATACCAACTATAAACAAAGTAATACATGAAAACCCAAGAACATCGGAAAGGCATCCGCCGCGATTTCCGGACGCTGAAAGCGGTTATGCTCTTGCTGTGCTGCCTGCTGTTGTTGCCTGTCCTGCGGGGACAAAATACGCTCCCGGCGAAGCAAACCATTACCGGCGTGGTGCTCGATTCGGAGGGCGAAGGTCTTATTGGCGCAACGGTGGCGGAAAAGGGCAGCACGAACGGTACGGTTGTCGGCGCCAACGGACGATTTTCGATAACCGTTGCCCCGGGCGCTACGCTGCAAATTTCCTACTTAGGCCACGTTACGCAGGAGGTATCCGCCGTAGACGGCGTGCGGGTTACGCTACAGGAAACCGCCACCGAGCTGGAGGACGTGGTGGTGGTGGCCTACGGTCAGCAGAAGAAGGTGTCGGTAACGGCGTCCATAGCAACCATCCAAACCAAAGAGCTGAAGCAAAGCCCTGCGGCCAACCTGTCGGCCTCGCTGGCGGGGCGGCTGCCCGGCCTCACGGCCATGCAGACCACCGGGCAGCCCGGCGCGCAGGATGCCGTAAACCTTTACCTGCGCGGCGTAGGGACGACCAACGGCGCCACGCCCCTCATCATGATCGACGGCGTGCCGCGCGACGCCAACCTCCTCGCCACGCTCGACCCCAACGAAATAGCCTCCCTCTCCATCCTGAAAGACGCCTCGGCCACCGCCGTGTTCGGCGTGCGGGGCGCCAACGGCGTGATCCTTATTACCACGCGGCGCGGGCAAACCGGCAAAATGGAGCTTAGCATTTCGGCCGACTACAGCGTACAGCAGCTTACCATCATGCCGCCGCACGTGCACTCCTACACCTACGCCGAGCTGAAAAACGAGGCGGCGCGAAACAGCGGTCAGGATTTGCCCTACACCGCCTACGATATTGAGAAGTACCGCGACGGGAGCGACCCGGTGTTCCACCCCGACCGCAACCTTGCTGCAGAATACTACACACCCATAGCCCCGCAAACCCGCCTGAACGCCAACATGAGCGGCGGCACGGACAAGGTTAAATACTTTGTCAACGCCGGCTACATTGGGCAGGGCAGCAACTTCAAAACGGAGGAAAACAAGCAGTACGGCTTCGACCCGGCCTTTAAGATGAACCGCTACAACTTTCGCGGCAACTTAGACTTCAACGCGGCAAAAAACCTGAAAATATCGCTCAACCTGGCCTCCTACCTGCAAAAAGCCAACTCGCCCAACCTCGCACAGGTAGGCTTTGCCAACGTAGATGACCTGACCGGAGAAGTGCTTGGCTTTATCCTCGACGGCGACCCCGGGGAGGCTGGGCCGCTTACCGTCGAAGGCTTTACCGATAGCGACGGAACGCCTATCCCCGCCGGCCTGCCGCTGATGCAGACCCCAAGCAAGCGAAGCGCCTGGGGCGACCTCAACGGATTTGGCTATGAGGAGCGCACGAATGCGGTGCTGAACTCTTCCCTCAGCGTGGACTGGGCGCTGCCCTTTATTACCAAAGGCCTGAGCGCAAAAGCCATGATATCCTACGACTCCGAAGGCTACGAAAAGCAGGAGGGGGCGACTGAACCCACCGCCTGGGTTCAAACCATCAGAGGGCGCGAAGCAAGCGAAACCTCCCACTACCACCTCGAATTTCTCCCCTCGCTCACCCCGCTTAAGCTCCGCAAAGAATCCCACGCTAAGTACTATACCAACATGCAATTTTCGCTCAACTACGACCGCACCTTCGGCTCGCACGCCGTAACCGGCATGGCGCTGGTGCAGCGCGACAGCTGGGACGAAAACGGCGGCGCTTTGCCCTACAACATTCTCGGCGTAGCGAGCCGCTTTACCTACGGCTACGATTCGCGCTACCTCGCGGAGGTCAACTTGGGCTACAACGGCTCCGAGCAGTTTGCCCCCGGCAACCGCTTTGGCTTCTTCCCGGCGTTCTCCGCCGGCTGGGTGGCGAGCAACGAAGCTTTCCTGAAGGGCAACCGTACGCTTACCAACCTGAAGCTGCGCGCCTCCTACGGCGAGGTGGGCAACGACAAGCTGGGCGACGACCGCTTCCTTTACATCGGCAAAATCTACCAGGGCGACCCCATTTACACGCCGTCGCTCGGGCGCGAAACCACCATCAGCCAGCAGCTGGTCGGCAACGAAGAGCTGAGGTGGGAGGTGGCCAAAAAACAAAACTACGGCTTAGACCTGCAGCTCTTCTCGGCGCTTTCGCTCACGGTGGACGTGTTCTTTGAAAATCGCAGCGATATTCTTATCTCCCGCGGCGCCATACCCGACCTGCAGGGCGTTCCGGCAGCTTACCTGCCAAAGGTGAACATGGGCACCATGGAAAACCGGGGCTACGAGCTGGAGCTTACCTACCAGAAGATATTCAGCAAAGATTTTTCGGTCAACGCTCGCGCCAACTACGCCTTTAACCGCAACAAGGTAACCTTCAACGACGAGGCCCAGCTGGGCGAAGACTTCGCCTACCGCTACCGCACCACCGGCTATGCGCTGGGCCAACCCTTTGGCTACGTGATAGACTACAGCAACGGCAGCGGCTACATTACCACGCAGGAGGAGCTGGATTACGCCACCGGCGCCTACGATGTAGGCGAAGCACCGCGCCTTGGCGACTTCCTATATAAGAATTTAACCGATGACGACAAAATTAACACCAAAGACCAAGCGCCGATAGGCTATTCGAACATCCCCGAAATCGGCTACGGCTTTTCTGTCGCCATCAGCTGGAAAAATCTCGACTGCTCTTTCCTCTTTTCGGGGATCGCGCACGTCTCTATGGCCGCCGCGGGATTCCGCTACAACGAAGACGTGGTGCAGCACGCATGGACGCAGGAACGCTGGGACAATGGCGAAAAGATTGAATACCCCGCCCTGTCGCCAAACAACGTGGGGTCAAGCTATCAGCCCAACTCGTTTTTCATGCTCGACCGCTCCTTCCTGCGCCTCAAAACGGCGGAAATAGGCTACACCTTGCCGGCGCAATGGGTACAAAAAGTGGGCATAGGCAGCGCGCGCATATACGTCAACGGCAACAACCTGCTGACGTTTACCAAAATGACGGCAAAATACATGGACCCCGAGCAAGAAGACGCCTCAAGGTTCCCGCTGGCCAAAATGGTGAACGTTGGCGTAAACGTTACCTTTTAGGAATGCAGAATATTCGATTCAATGCTTGCCGACTGCAACGAAATTATTGCTATCGTAACCGCAATAATCGTAACCGCAAGAAAAAATATGAATGATAATGAAAAACAACAAATCAATGAAAAATAGAATGTTATCACGACTTAAATCCCACATTTTGCATTCTGCATTTTGCATTTTACATTTTGCATTTTGCATTTCCCTTGTGGGTTGTATGGACGTGCTCGACGTTGCCCCCGACGGAAACCTGACCATGGAAGAGGTTTACAGCGACCCGGTGAAGGTAGAGGCCTTGCTGGCAACTATCTACGCCGGCCTGCCGGAAAAGGGGTTCAACTATGTTGAATTTACGCCCCTGTTTACGGCTATTACCGACGACGGTTGGGAAGCCAACGGCGAATTCAACGCGCTTCCCACCTACTGGGTATATCATGCCGCGAACACGGCAGAATGGCACATGGTAGCAAACGGACAGAGCGGTAACGGAATAACCCAAAAAAATTACTGGGCGGATTTTTATACCTCCATCCGCCTGTGCAACCAGTTTATAGAGAACGTCGATAAAATGGCTTTCAACAGCGAGGCGTCGAAACACCGCCTCCTTGCCGAAGCCCGTGTCCTGCGCGCCTACTTCTACACCGACCTGGTAAAGCTCTTTGGCCCCGTGCCGATTATTGACCGGGTGCTGCCGCTGGATTTCGACTTCTCCGGGCTGGTGCGTAACCCCGTACAGGAGGTGGTGAATTTTATTGTCGCCGACTGCGACGCGGCCATTGATACGGAGGAGCTACCCTGGCGTATTTCCTCAGGCGGGACGACCCATGACGGTCACCAGTGGAAAGCTTCGGGAGAAGCGTTTAGGGTAACCAAAGCCCTGGCGCACACGCTAAAGGCTACGGCAATACTCTTTGCGGCAAGCCCGCTGAACGACGCAAGCGGCGCACGCTGGGAGGAAGCCTACATAGCGAGCAAAACAGCCGTAGAGTCGCTGAGAAGCAACGGCTATGAGCTCTACCAAACGTGCACACAGCCTGCCATATTCGGCACAGGCGGCGCGGCCGCCTTTCACGAAATGATGTGCAAACCGGCCGACTACAGCGCCGCCCCGCGCGACAGGGAAACCATTTACCAAACGGCTTCCACCATCGCCACAAGCCCCTGGACGTCGCTGCTATGGCACGTCAACTATGTAGGCACGGCGCTGCCCGGCACCGCCTACATAGGAACTACGCCTACCCAGGAGCTGGTGGATGCCTTTGAGTATCTCTCTGCAGACGGAACGAAGGCATACCCATTGCTGGATTTGGAGCAGCCATATCTTGACGAAAGGCATTTGCAGCCCAACTTTAATCCGGACGCAACAGCTGCCGGGTATAAGGTGGATGGCTATAAGGAAGCGGCGGGCAGCGATCCCTACGCCAACCGCGACCCGCGCATGCGCGCTACCATGCTGGTAAACGGCGACGTCATCGACTACCCGGGCGCCAACCCCCCGCGCGTGTCGGTTGATATCTATGTCGGCGACACGGCTGCGGATGGAGTAGCCAACGGGCTGTTCGCCATCAGCACCAACCCGGCAGACCGCGGGAAAACCAAAACCGGCTACTTATACCGTAAAACCATTACGCCCGGCATGTCGTCACAGGGCAACCCTCCAACGCCGCTTTACAAGCACTACCGCTTCGCGGAGCTGCTGCTCAACCTGGCCGAAACGGCTAACGAAGCAGGCCACACAGCCGAAGCGCTGGCGGCGCTCAACGAAGTGCGCGCGCGCGTGGGTATGCCGAGCGTAACGGAAGCAGACCCAAACCTGCTCCGCCTGCGCATCCGCAACGAGCGCCGCGTGGAGTTTGCCTTTGAGGAAAACCGCTACTACGACCTGCGCCGCTGGTGCACGCCGACCGGGGATTTGGGTAAATACCAAAAATACCTCACGGCCATGTGGATAACCAAGCACGCCGATGCCTCTTTTTCTTATGAGCGCAAAAACATCGGGGAAGGAGAGCGCGGCGGCTGGGCAAACCGCGACTTGCTCCTCCCCCTCCCGCTCGCCGAAGTGTCGCGCATGGAGCCGCTGACGGGCGTGAAATGGCAAAACCCGGGATGGTGAAATTAGTGAATAGTGAAAAGTGAACAGTTAATAGTTTAAGATTATGCGGTATATTAAATACTATATGTTGAATGCTTGCTGCTTGCTTGTCGGGACGGCAATTCAAGCGCAAAACGATTCGTTGCCCGAGCAAAAAGTCAGCATGGGATACTACGCCATGCCGGCCGCGGCCGTCACCGGCGCCGTAGAAACGGTATCGGGCGCAACGCTCGAAAAAACGCCCACAGCCGACCTGGGGCTGTCGCTCGCAGGGCGGCTCAACGGCCTTACCACCATCGAAACCACGGGCGAGCTGACCAACTCATCCGTAAGCAAATTTATTCGCGGCATCTCAACCGTTAACGGTACCGCCCCTCTGGTGATTATCGACGGCGTGATTTGCCCTACCGAAAACTGGGATTACCTTACCGCCCACGAAATCGAGAACATTTCCATCCTCAAAGACGGCTCATCAACGGCTATTTACGGTATGCAGGGCGCAGGAGGCGCAATTATTATTACCACCAAGCGCGGCTTTAACGGAAAAGCAAAAATAGAGGGCTACTTCGACCAGTCGCTTCAGCAGAATGTACATCATCCGCAGCTTATTACCTCGTCGCAATACGTAAAGCTACGTAATCAGGCAGCCTCCAACGACAGGCTTGCTGCCCCGCTATTCAGCCAAAGCGATGCGGCAGGATTTGAGCAGGGAAACAATCCGCTTTACCCGAACAACGACTGGTATTCGATGCTCATAAACGACCTGCCGCAAATGCAGCGCGCCGGGCTGAACATTTCGGGCGGAAACGAAAACATAAGGTACTTCTCCAACCTGAGCTACCTCCACCAGTCTTCGCCCTTCAACGTAACGCCTATTGATAAATTCGACCCAACGCCTTCGGTCAACAGCGTTAACTTCCGCTCCAACATCGACCTGAAGCTCAACAGCTTCTTATCGGGGTTCCTGCGCCTGAGCGGGAATATAAACCTGCAAAAAAACCCGGCCGACGTTACCAATGCCTACGCTTATACCCAGGTCTTCAACCTTCCGCCAACGATGTACGGCCCGCTGACCGGCAACGAGCCCCTGTACGCCTCAAACGGAAGAACGCTATTAGAGAGCAGCAACCAGGTGGCGACGATAGAGGCGGTGGGCAGACCCATTTACGGCATCCTGAACCGTGCAGGGTACGTTAAGCTACTGCAAACAACCATTATGGCGCAGTCGGGGCTGACCTTAGACATGGGGTTCCTCACCAAAGGCCTGTCGCTTTCGGGGCTGATGGCCTACCAAACCTACGCCAACAGCTCGACAGCCACCGTACAAACTTTCAAAAGCTACGTACGCGACTTTTCGCAGGGCTACAGCGGGGCGCTTCGGTTTATACAGACCGAAGACGATAGAAAAACCGACGACGTACTGCAATACGGTAAGTATTCGCAGTTTACGTATGTCCTGAACCTGTCGACCCAGCTGAGCTACAGCCGCACATTCGGCGACCACAGCGTTAGCGCTATGGCCTACATCACGTCCATGTCGCATGACAAAGAAATACCCCAGAGTAAGATGGCGAAGGACGGCTACACAGAGACCGGCGCCGATATCTTACCCTACAAGCGCCTGAATACGGGCGCTACAGCCACCTACGGCTACAAAAACCGCTACTTCCTGAAAGGCGACCTGGGCTATACCGGCTCCGAACAGTTTGCCCGCAGCTACCGCTACGTGGCAACGCCCGCCGTGTCGGCGGCATGGATTGCCTCGGAGGAAGAATTTCTTAAGGAAAATGATATCTTTACCCACCTCAAGCTCCGCGTGTCATACGGCATAAACGCCAACGACCAGCTTGGCGACTCCCGCTTTATGTACCTCAACGAATACTCCGCCAACGGTACGGAGAGCGCAATAGGAAATCCCTCGGTGACGGCCGAAAAAATCGCAAAGCAGAGCTACGGCGTTGATGTGGGCGTGGTAAAGGACTTTACGATTCACCTCGACTACTACCGGGCGCATACCAACAATATGCTGATAAACAGCGATATTTTTATGCCCAGCTATGCGGGTGTTCCCAGCTACCCCAAGCTCAACGAGGGAGAAATGGAAAACCACGGCTTCGAAGCCTCGCTCATGTACCAAAAGCAGCTCAGCAATGACTTTTCGGTGTTTGCCGGCGCAGCGCTGGCCTACAACAAAAACAAGGTGATTAGCATCAGCGAAGTGCCGCTCGGCGAAGGCTACAAATATCAATCCCGTACCGAAGGATTCTCCGCAGGACAAGCGTGGGGGTATTTGGTTGACTACAGCAACGGAAACGGCTACATCAACACCCCCGAAGAGCTGCAAAAAGCAACCGAAATGTACAACTTTGGCGTCGCGCCGCGCCTGGGCGACTTCCTGTATCAGGACATCAGCGGCGACACCAAAATAGATGAAAAAGATTACGCCCCGATTGGCTACAGCCCTACTCCCGAAATTTACTACGGCGTAAATCTGGGCTTTGAGTACAAGCGCTTTGAGCTTAGCGCGCTTTTGCAGGGTACCGCCCGCTCGTCGGCGTACATCGACGGCTTGGGGGTCAACGAGGCTTACTATACCGACGGATATTTTACCGATATACACACCAATGCGTGGACGCCCGATAACCACAACGCGGATTTTCCGGCCCTCTCCACCACCACTTCCGCCAGCCATCAGCCTAACGATTTCTTCATTATGAATACGGCTTACCTGAAGCTGCGCAACGTGGAGGTGGCCTATAGCCTGCCCGAAAAAGTTTCGCGCCGGATAGCGGCGGAGAAAATCCGCATCGCCTTCAACGTGCAAAACCTCTTCTCGTTCGACCGTATCCGTACAAAATACATTGACCCCGAAACGGCGAATATGACAGTTTTTCAACCCTACCGGGTGTTCAATATTGGGATAAAAGCAATTTTTTAGCGATTAGCGATTGGAAATTATGAAAACTATGAAATTATGTAAACTTATACATCCAATGAAAAATAAAATACTATCGCAAGCCAAATTTTGCATTTTGCATTTTGCACTTTGCATTTCGTTCACGTCTTGCACCGATTTGGATATGCCGTCGGACGGACGTGTGGAGCTGGAGGATATTTTTGCGCAGCGCAACACCATTGTCGGCTACTACAACTCTTTGCTGGAAGAAATCCCGGCTACAGGTTTTACGTACAGGAGCGGAAAAAATCCTACGCCGCTTGCCGTGTTCTGCGACGAAGCCGAAGATGTAAACAACCGGGTAAACAGCGCACCCTACAATTGGTACACCGGCGTCACGACGGCCGTTAGCAATCCCCTATACGACGAAGACAGCAACGATGACAGCGACGACAGCAACAACGCATGGAAATACTATTTCGCGACCATTCGCCGCTGCAACACGTTCCTGCAGCAAATCCCCGGCTACACGGCAACGGATATAACAGCGGTCGAAGTAGCGGGTATGGTTGCCGAAGTGAAGGTGATACGCGCTTTCTCCTACCTGCAGCTGATGAAGCGCTACGGGCGCCTGCCCCTAAACGATAAGCCCTACGAGGTAACGCACGACTACTCGCAGGACAAGCGAGCTTCGATAGAGGAGGTCGCCGATTTTATCATGGCTGACTGCGATGCCGCCCTGGAAACGCCCGAAGACAACACTCAGGATATGTCTTTCCTCTGGACGCCCAGAAACAGCACGCAGCGCACAAAAATACCCCGCGCTTTTGCCTGGGCCGTAAAATCGCAAACAGCGCTCTACGCCGCAAGCCCCCTCTTTTACGAAGCCGGCAGTAAGTATGGCTGGGACAAGGCCGCCGAAATTACCAAAGCTGCGCTCGACCAATGCATAGAGCACGGCTACGAGCTCTACAACCGCTCCATGAACGAGGAAATGAACGCTAAAACGCTGAACACTTACGGCTACTACTTCATTCAGCGCGCCGACCCCACCCGCTCGCTCGACAAGGAGACCATTTTTGAAAGCCGCCTCCAAACAAGCATTTGGACCAACGCGGCCTTGCCCATAGTGCAGGGCGGCCTGACGGCCGGCCCCTGCCCCTCGCAGGAGCTCGTGGACGCCTACGAAATGCAGGAAACGGGGCTGCCAATCGACGATCCTGCCTCCGGCTACGACGAAACCAACCCCTACGATGGCCGAGACCCTCGATTTTACGCCTCTATTTACTACAACGGTGCGCTATTCAAATGGAAAAAAGGAGAATCTCAATACTTTACGCCTCAATTACTTTTTGCAAGGCATAGCGGAATGGCGGCGTACGACATCAACGGCGGCATCGGCGGAGGAATCGACAGTGACACCATCACAATTGAGACTACCGAAGCAAACGCGTATATAGAAACCGCTATGTTGCAAGGCAAAATCGAGTATGACGAAGCCTATCTCGTTTTCGATTACATAAGCAATAAGGATGCCAATGCTTCTTTTTACGTGGCTGCTGGCGCCAAAGGTGTGCCAATTTCAGCGGAAACGGTGACGATTTCGCTTCCAAAAGCGAACACAGGGGCAAGCATCAGGCACAATTTAAGCGAGTTTATAGAGAAATCCGGTTTTGGGAAATTGACAATTGGTACAACGGCGCCCAGCGAGCACCGTCTTGGCCTCAAGCTGAGCGAAGCAGACCTGACCATTAGAATATGCAATTGGAAAATAGACATGGCTACGCCGCCCCAACCGTTGATGTCGGTAGAAGCTCATGTGGGTGGAAGCTGTGGATTTTCAGAGAACACAGCCGAGACACGTCGTACCCGCACCGGCTACTACATGCGCAAATTCAACAGCGCTGCGTCTGAAACCGGCAATAACGATGACGGCTACTTCAAAATATTCCGCTTAGGCGAGCTCTACCTCAACTTTGCCGAAGCCGCCTACAACGCTACCAGCCCCGATACAAAATACGGCAGCTTGTCGGCTCGTGATGCGGTAAACGCCGTCCGCGACCGTGCAGGGATGCCCCCGCTGCCTTCCATGTCTAATGCCGATTTTGAAAAGCGCTACCGCAACGAGCGCCGCGTGGAGCTGGCCTTTGAAGAGCACCGCTTCTTCGACGTGCGCCGCTGGAAAATCTTGAACGAAACCGACAAGGGCGTTCACGGCATGAAAATCACCCTGAAGAATCCACCGACAGACAGCACGCTCGTATATGAGCGCGTGCCAATGGTAACCCGCCAAACTTACACCGATAAATACTTACTGTACCCCATTCCGCAAACGGAAGTCAACAAAATGCTCCAGTACACCGGAACAAGCTGGCAAAACCCGGAATGGGAGTGAGGGGAATGTAAAATGTAAAATGTAAAATGTAATGAAAAATAGAATATTATCACAAATATTATGCATCATGTCTTTTACATGCTGCATTTCCTTTCTATCGTGCAAAGAAGAGAAAGAAGCAAAGGAAGACGTTGCGGTGGTGCACGTAACCGGCGTATCGTTAGACAAAAAAAACGTGGCGCTTGAGCCTGATTCTACCGTGCAGCTCACCGCTACGGTAGCGCCCGAAAACGCCAGCTCGAAAGAGGTAACGTGGCATTCCACCGCAGAAAATTTTGCTTCGGTAAACAGCCAAACAGGACTTGTTACCGCCAAAGCCGAAGGTACGGCATTGGTTGTTGTTGCTACCGTCGATGGCCGCTTTACCGACACCTGCGCCGTAACGATTATCCATATAGACGTGCCTGTAACCGGCGTATCGCTGGACACAAGTGCAGTAACGCTTGTCCCCGGCGATACCCTGCGGCTTACCGCCACCGTAACGCCCAAAAATGCCGACATTTCGGGCGTAACATGGCGCTCAACCGCGAACGCCTGTGCCACGGTAAGCCTCGCAGGACGTGTTACCGCCATCGCCGCAGGCACAGCATCAGTCATTGTTACCAGCGTCAACGGCGGCTTTACCGATACCTGCACCGTAACGGTTGTACAGCCTGCCACCGGCGTATCGTTAGACGTAAAAGCAGTAGCGCTTAAACCCCAGGCTACCGTACAGCTTACCGCCGCAGTAAGGCCCGAAAACGCCGATTTTCCGGACGTAACATGGCATTCAGCGAATACAACCGTTGCCAACGTCAACGACAAAGGACTTGTTACCGCCATAGCCAATGGTACAGCAGCCATCGTTGTTACCACCGTCGATGGCAGCTTTACCGATACCTGCACCGTAACGGTTGCCGATATAGCCATATCTGTCACCGGCGTATCGTTAGACACAAATACCGTAACGCTTGACCCCGAGGCTACCATACAGCTTACCGCCACCGTAACACCCGAAAATGCCGATGTTCGGGAAGTAACCTGGCATTCAACCGGCGAAATCGTTGCCGCTGTAAGCCAAACAGGATTTGTTACCGCCATGACCCCGGGTACAACATCCATCGTTGTTACCACCAGCGACGGGCGCTTAACCGATACCTGCACCGTAACGGTACTGTATAAGCTCATTGCCGACCTCAACCCAGCCCCGCTCACCTATGATATGCTACCCGACCCAACGCCCCCAAACGGCGCATACTGGGAGCACGGAAACTCTTTCAAGCTCTGGGAGCACAAGGAAGGCTACGGGCACGGCGTTAAAATAGTTATCGTGGGAGAATCTTTCAGCCGCGAGGACAACAGCAACGATGGCCTGTATGAAACATGGTGTAAAAAAATGGCTTCGCGATTGCTGAATAACGACATTGTCAAAAATTTCCGCAGCTATATAGACGTTTATGTTGCCGTAGCGGAGTCGCCTGTAAGCCGCATCAATGCCACAACTCCGGGCTTTTTTGGCACAACAACCAAAATCGGAACTAATTTTGGCAAGGCCAATACGTTTACCGTACAGGCCAGCCCCGAATTGTCGGGCTTTCTCAACCGTTCTTTTATCCTCATCGCCAACGGCATGATGGGTGGATGGGCTAACTTCGGATATCCGGCAGGCAACGCCGGATCCGCATGGTGGAGTACGGATATGGGAAGCGAAAGCGGCAACGATATTAGCACCTACTGGATGATGCACGAATTTATGGGGCACGGCTTTGCTTCGCTGGCCGACGAATACCCGGGCGCTATGAATACGTATGACTTCGCATGGCAAAGAGACGGAATGGTGTGCAACGTGTCAAGCGCCAACGACCTTACCAAAGTACCATGGAAGCGATTTATCGGGCGTGAGGGTTACGAAGAAGTAGGCGCGTATGGGGTTTGTTACGATAGTAGAAGCTGCGACCCCGTCTGGAGACCCGAGCGCCATTCGATTATGGTGGACGATTCGCAAGGTCATTACTACAACGCACAGTCGCGCTGGCTCATCTACAAGCACATTTACGATTGCTCAAAGTTCCTCGATAACCGAAGCGGCAGCAGCGACACCGCTAAGCCGAAAAAATACGAGCCGGGCGAAGAAAACGGCCTGTTTGAAGCATTTTTGGAGCTTGACGAATTGTATAATGTAAAGTAATGCAAAATGCAGATCATAAAATGAGAGGATTTGTATTTTACATTCAGCATTTGGCATTTGGCATTTTTCTCTCCATTTCCTTGCTTTCTTGCCTAGAAAAGCCGGATACGGCTTGCGAGCCGGATACGGTTAAAAAGCCCGCTGTTGTATTTGAAGAGTTCGGCATACGCAACGGTGCGCTTCGCCTCCTTCAGGACACAGCTCGCGGCGGCGCCATTTCGTATATTTCGCTTGCCGGCAGCAAGCGTAACTTAGTCAATATTGCCGACGAAGGACGCTACATCCAGCAGTCGTACTACGCCGGATGCCGGGTGGAGCGGCTGGAGGAGGGGCAATCGCCCGCGTGGTCGCCGTGGTCGTGGAATCCCATTCAGTGCGGCGACTACGCCCACAACCGCGCCCAAATCCTCGAAACCCGCCAAACCTCCGACAGCACCTACGTAAAGTGCATCCCCATGCAGTGGGATATGGACAGCAAGCCGGCCGAAGCCATCATGGAGCAGTGGACGTCGCTCTCCAACAACGTGGTGAGCGTGCGCTGCCGCCTAACCTGCCACCGCACCGACAACATTTACGGCGAAGGCATACCAAACGACCAGGAAATTCCGGCGGTGTACCCGATTTCGGCGCTCAACAACCTCTACGCCTACTTTGGCGCTGCACCCTTTACCGACGCAGCGCTTACATCCACCGAAGTCATTCAGCTCGAAAGCGGCTTTTGGGGGATATATGTGCCCGACAACGGCAACTTCCCCACCGAAAAATGGATGGCCTTTGTCGATGACAGCGGCTGGGGCTTGGGCATTTACTCGCCGCAGGCCACCAAATTTTTGGCAGGCCGTGCCGGAGGGGAGGGGGAAGAATCCGCATCGTTTTCTACCGGCTACATCGCGCCGGTGCGGGTGGAAACGCTGATGAAAAACTCCGTTTCCGAGTACAGCTACTACATCGTTGTCGGGACGTTGAACGAAATCCGCGCGAAAATATACCAAATCCACAATCAGCAT
>JAIRMD010000062.1 GCA_031258915.1 Prevotellaceae bacterium | reverse complement strand
TGATTAAGCTATAATGTAACGACCACAGCAAAGCTATGAGCAAAAAATTCCCCGAGTACAAGGGTTTAGATTTACCGCGCATCAACAAGGAGGTGCTCGAAAAGTGGAAGAAAGAGGATACTTTCGCGCAGTCGCTGGCGCTGCGCAAGGGGCATCCCCCTTTTGTGTTTTACGAGGGGCCTCCCTCGGCAAACGGAATGCCGGGCATTCACCACGTGATGGCGCGCGCCGTAAAGGATATTTTTTGCCGCTACAAAACGCTCAAGGGGTTTCTGGTAAACCGCAGGGCGGGCTGGGATACGCACGGGCTGCCGGTGGAGCTGGGCGTGGAGAAGATGCTGGGCATCACCAAGGAGGATATCGGCAAGCCCGGCAAGCCGTCCATCGACGAGTACAACGCCGCCTGCCGCCGCGAGGTGATGAAGTATACCAAAGAGTGGGAAAACCTTACCGAGCAAATGGGCTACTGGGTGGACATGAAAAACCCGTACGTCACCTGCGATAACCGCTACATCGAAACGCTGTGGCACCTGCTCCGGCAGCTGTACAGCAAAAACCTGCTCTACAAGGGCTACACCATACAGCCTTACTCGCCCGCCGCCGGCACGGGGCTTAGCGCGCACGAGCTCAACCAGCAGGGCTGCTACCGCGATGTGAAGGATACCGCCTGCGTTGCCATGTTTGAGGTCGCCGCCCGCCGCGAGGAGCTCCCATTCGCCCTGCCGGAGGGAAGGGAGAAGTGCTACTTGTTGGCGTGGACTACCACGCCGTGGACGCTGCCCAGCAATACCGCCCTGTGCGTGGGCGCCGATATTGAGTACACGGCGGCGACAACCTGCAACCCCTACAGCGGCGAAAGAATCACCGTTATTCTTGCAAAAGATTTGGTGGCAAAGCACTTCAACCCAAAAGCGGCAGCGCTGCCTTTCGAGGGCTACAAGGCGGGCGACAAGCTGGTGCCCTACAGGGTTGTCGGCGCGTGCAGCGGCGCCGCTCTGGAGGGAATACCGTACCGCCAGCTCATCCCGTGGGTGAACCCCGGCAGCGGCGCATTTCGCGTCATCACAGGCGACTTTGTTACCACTGAGGACGGCACCGGCATTGTGCACATAGCGCCAACCTTTGGCGCCGACGACGACCGCGTAGCACGGCTGCACGGCATCCCGCCGCTCATGCTGGTTGACAAAAGCGGAGCACGGCAGCCAATGGTGGATAGAACAGGTAAATTTTTCAGGCTGAGCGATCTCGACGAGACCTTTGTAAAGGAAAACGTCAACCGCGAGCTGTACGGGGAGTACGCCGGACGGTTTGTGAAGAACGCATACGACCCTGATCTTACCGAAAGCGACCCCTCGCTGGACGTTGACCTCTGCGTAATGCTCAAGCAGCAGGGGCTGGCGTTCAAGATAGAGAAGCACGTCCACAGCTACCCGCACTGCTGGCGCACCGACAAGCCTGTGCTCTACTACCCGCTCGACAGCTGGTTTATCAAAACAACGGCGTGCAAGGAGCGCATGGTAGCGCTGAACAAAACCATCGGTTGGAAGCCCGAAAGCACCGGCACAGGGCGATTTGGCAAGTGGCTCGAAGAGCTCAAGGACTGGAACCTTTCGCGCAGCCGATACTGGGGCACGCCGCTACCTATATGGCGTAGCGAAGATGGTAGCGAGGAGAAGTGCATCGGCTCGGTGGCTGAGCTGTACGGCGAGATAGAGAAAGCCGTCGCCGCCGGCGTAATGAGCAAAAATCCCTATAGGGAAAAGGGATTTGTGCCGGAGCGCTACACCAAGGAAAACTACGACAGGATAGACCTGCACCGCCCCTACGTGGACGAAATTGTGCTCGCCTCCGGCAGCGGAACCCCGATGAAGCGCGAGCCGGATTTGGTAGACGTATGGTTCGACTCGGGGGCAATGCCCTTTGCGCAGGACCACTACCCTTTTGAGGGGAGAGAGGAGGAGAAAGTTGCCGACTTTATCGCCGAGGGCGTTGACCAAACGCGCGGCTGGTTTTTCACGCTGCACGCCATTGCCGTTATGGTGGCAGACAGCGTGGCGTTCAGAAACGTAGTCGCCAACGGGCTGGTGCTGGACAAAAACGGCAACAAAATGAGCAAGCGGCTGGGAAACGCCGTAGAGCCTTTCGGGGTGATGGAAAATTTTGGCGCCGATGCCCTGCGCTGGTACATGGTTGCCAATGCGCAGCCATGGGATAACCTCAAGTTCGACGTTGACGGCATAGATGAGGTGCGCCGCAAATTTTTTGGAACCCTCTACAACACCTACTCGTTCTTCGCGCTCTACGCCAACGTTGACAGGTTTACCGGAGCAGAAGCGCCGGTGGAGGTGAGCAAGCGACCCGAAGTGGACAGGTGGATTATTTCGCTGCTCAACACGCTGGTGAGGGATGTCGAAAGCGCCTACGAAGCCTACGAGCCAACCCTTGCCGGACGGCTGATTCAAGAGTTTGTGTGCGACCACCTCAGCAACTGGTACGTGCGCCTGAACCGCAAGCGCTTCTGGGGCGGAAGCATGACGCAGGATAAGCTGGCGGCCTACCAAACGCTGCTGGAGTGCCTCCGCAAAGTGGTAATTCTGGCCTCGCCCATTGCGCCGTTCATCACCGATAAAATCTTCTGCGACCTCTGCTGCGCGAGCGAGCAAGCGACAACCTGCACATCGGTGCACCTGGCCGACTTTCCGGCGTGGAGCGCCGCGCTGATTGACGCTGAGCTGGAGAAAAAAATGCAGCTGGCGCAGCAGGCAACCTCCATGATTTTGGCGCTGCGCCGCAAGGTAAACATCCGGGTGCGCCAACCGCTACAGCGGGCTGTGCTCGCCGTTGCCAACCCTGAGGTGGAAAAGCTGCTCACCCCGCAAATAAAGGAGATTGTGCGCACCGAAACCAACGTAAAGGATTTGCAGGTGGAGATGGAGGTGGTAACCAAGCGCGCCAAGGCCAACTTCAAAACCCTGGGCGCCAAGTGCGGCAAAAGCATGAAGGAGGTTGCCGCGCAAATACAGGCGTGGAAAAACGACGATGTTACCGCTCTGGAAAGCTGCGGGGAGGCGGAGGTAACGCTGGCCTCCGGCGAAAAAATTGCACTCTTGACACAAGACGTGGAAATCATCACCGAAAGCATCCCCGGCTACGAGTGCCTCACCGAGGGCAAGCTGACGCTGGCGCTCGACGTTACCGTAACCGACGCGCTGCGGCAGGAGGGCATTGCGCGCGAGCTGGTCAACCGGATTCAGAACTTGCGCAAGGATAGCGGATTTGAGGTTACTGACCGCATCACGGTGCAGGTAGAGAGGCGCAGCGAAGTAGAAGCTGCCGTTGCTACCTTTGCCGAGTACATCAAAGGGCAGGTGCTCGCCACATCGCTCTCGATGACGGAAGAGCTGAGCAACGCCACCGCCGTAGAGATCGACGATTATACCGTGAAAATCAGGTTGGCAGTTGTTCTTTTTATACCACCCACCGAAAATTAAATAACGCAAAAAGATATCTGGCAGCCATCGAGCGAACGTAAAGCCGACGCATTAGCCGATTCAAAATTCAAGATTCAAAATGTACTGAAACTCAAAGTGTTGAATTTATTTTGAAAAAAAAATTGGCGTTGTTTGAATATTCTATGCAGAAAAATGCTATTTTTGTTGGCATTAAGTATTCGTACTAACCAACTATAATAACTTAGCGATAATGGTAAACGAAGAAGTACCCGACAGGACAATCACAGGGCACATAGCGCAGATTATAGGTCCGGTCATTGATATAAGCTTTGACAAAGGCGATACCGACGGGGACAGCAAGGTCGTGCTCCCCGCCATTCACGATGCGGTGGAGGTAAAGCGACG
>JAIRMD010000059.1 GCA_031258915.1 Prevotellaceae bacterium | reverse complement strand
AGGTTTTCTATTACCTCCAAAGGAGCGCCCGAGCGTTGGGCGAAATCAATCAGCTCTTCTTTGCTGGCAGGCCAGGGGGCATCCTCCAATTTTGATGCAAGTTCTAAGGTCCAGTACATATTTATTTGGTTCTATATTTTTTTTTGTGATAGTAAAATTCTGTAACAATGCAGTGGATACATGCGTACACAAAAAGCCCGCTGCACAAAAAGCCCGCAAAAGTAAAAAAATAAATGGTAATCTAAACTTATTGTTTGTAAATTCACCAATAAAAATTATCGGTTAAGCATACTTTAACGTGCTATGGTTTTTGCTGCTACGAAGGAATCCACATCGCTTCGGCCACCTGTGATTCGGCATGGATGCTGCGCGACAGCACGAACAGGTAGTCGGATAGGCGGTTGAGCAGCTGAAGCAGGATGGGCGAGGGCTCGCCGGTTACTTCGCCGAGCTTTACCATCAGGCGCTCGGCGCGACGACAAACGCAGCGGGCAACGTGGCACTGCGCAGCGGCAGCGCTGCCTCCCGGTATGACAAAATATTTTTGGGCGGGCAGCATTTTTTGCAGCGCATCTACTTCGCGCTCGAGCAGGGTAACGTCGCCCCCGCTCATTTCGTAGCCTTTGCAGCAGGCAACCGTAGCCGCGTAGCGCATTAGCATCTTCTGTATGCTGAGCAGCATTTCCCGATGGCGCTCGCCAATGCCCTGCGAGCGCAGCAGCCCAAGGTGGGCGTTCAGCTCGTCAACGGCGCCGTATGCCTCTACGCGAGGATGCGTTTTGCTCACCCGCTCTCCATTTCCCAGCGCAGTAGCGCCGCCATCGCCGGTTTTGGTGTATATCTTCATGCGTCAAATAGTGGTGATGTAAAATAGTCAGATGTAGCCAAACTCCTTGAGCTTGCGGTCGCTGTCGCGCCAATTCGGGTTTACCTTTACGAAAGTTTGCAGGAATACTTTTTTCTCAAAGAAATCCTCCATATCCTTGCGCGCTTCGGTGCCTACCTTCTTCAGCATTTTCCCCTGATGCCCAATGATAATGCCCTTTTGCGATTCGCGCGCTACGTATATCACCGCCGAAATGCGGTATATTTTTTCCTCTTCTTTGAACTCCTCTATCGCCACCTCGGCGCTGTAGGGTATTTCCTTGCTGTAGCTCAGGAGAATTTTTTCGCGGATAATCTCTGAGGCAAAAAAGCGAAGGTTTTTGTCGGTAAAGGCATCCTTGTCGTAGTAGGCCTCGCCTTCGGGGAGCAGCTCCAGCAGCTTTTTGGAAAGCACGTCGAGGTTGAACTTTTCTAAGGCCGACGCTGGGAAGATGAGCGCGCGCGGTGCCATTTCGTGCCACTGCTCCACCAGCGCCTCCAGCTTTTCGGGCGTGGCGAGGTCTACTTTATTCACCACCACGATGACCGGAATGGTCAGGCTGTTGAGCCGCTTGATGTAGTCGGCGTGCTTGTCGGCCTGCTCCACCACGTCGGTTACGTACACGATAACGTCGGCATCGGCGAGGGCGGTGCCCACGAACTTCATCATGGCCTCCTGCATCCTGTAGCGCGGCGAGAGGATGCCCGGCGTGTCGGAGTATACGATTTGGAAATCGCTGCCGCTCACGATACCCATGATGCGGTGGCGCGTAGTTTGCGCCTTGCTGGTGATGATGCTCAGCCGCTCGCCTACCAGGGCGTTCATCAGCGTGCTTTTGCCAACGTTGGGGTTGCCAATGATATTTACAAATCCGGATTTGTGCATGCTAATAAGAGCAAACATTGCAGCGTTAATTGCTCCTGCTGCTACATTTTTCTTACCTCCCCAGCCACCTCATGATGTCGTTGCCGTTGGCAAAAACAATCAGCATGATGATGATGATTAACCCCACCATTTGCGAGCGCTCCAGAAACTTATCGCTTGGCTTGCGTCCGCTCACCATTTCGTAGATGATGAACATCATGTGCCCGCCGTCGAATGCAGGGATGGGCAGGATGTTGAGGAATGCAAGCATGATGGACAAAAACGCGGTCATGCTCCAGAAGTGCGGCCAGTTCCACGATGTGTCAAAAAGGCTGCCGATGGTGCCAAACCCGCCAAGGCTTTTTGCGCCCGCTTTGGTGAACACGATTTTGAACTGCTTCACGTAGCTCACCAGCGCATCCGTTCCAACCGCAACCCCGGCGGGGATGGATGCGAAAAATCCGTACTCCTGCCTGTGCGTTTTGAAGAACGAATGCAGGGGGCGGAACACCACTCCCAGCTTGCCGTTTTCGTTGGGCGTAATCTCCTGCGACAGCAGCTCTCCGCTGCGGTAAAAGTTGAGCAGCATCGGCTTGCTTTTGTAC
The DNA here is from genome assembly GCA_031258915.1 of Prevotellaceae bacterium. Lineage (GTDB taxonomy): Bacteria > Bacteroidota > Bacteroidia > Bacteroidales > UBA932 > JAITMY01. Next base: position 2,982 of record JAIRMD010000059.1, on the reverse strand, counting down.
GCCAAAAGGCTGTCGCTGATTTGGGCAAAAAAGGGAACGGACGCTCCGTTAATGCCCACAATGCTGTCTCCGCGTTGCAGCTGCGCTTCGGCGGCGGGCGATCCGCCCGTTACTTTTTCCACCACAAACGGCGCACGCTCACGGGCGAATATTTTTACGTTGGCGGTCAGCAGCTGCTGCGAAAAGTCGTTGGGCATTACTATTTGCAGAGTGTCGCCTGCGCGGAGCAGGGTTACGGGTTTTCCGTCCGAGTACAGCATTTGCTCTACGGCCTCGCCCAGCGTTTCGGGCGTTTTGCCGTTTACGGCGAGGATGACATCGCCGTTGGCGAAGCCGTTGTCGAGCGCCGTTTGGCAGTAGTCGTAGCCGTAGGTGGCGTTGGCTATGGGGATGTACTCCCGTCCCCATGTGTATAAAATCATGGCGTAGATGGCGAGCGCCGCGATAAAGTTTACCAGCACCCCGCCGGTTATTATGATGAGCCGCTGCCAGGCGGGTTTTGCGCGAAATTCCCACGCCTGCATAGGCTGCTTCATGGCATCGGTATCCATGCTTTCGTCTATCATGCCGGCAATTTTGCAGTAGCCGCCCATCGGCAGCCACCCAAGGCCCCACTCCGTTTTGTCGGGATTTCCTGCCCATTCTTTGGGCGGTGCCGGCGAAAACCAGCTCAGCCGCCACTTTCTGTCAATGCGCTTGGCGCGAAGAATGGAGCACCAAGGGTTAAAGAAGAGGTAGAACTTATCGACCCGTGCGCTGAACGCGCGGGCCGCAAAAAAGTGTCCCAGCTCGTGCGCCAACACCAGCAGCGCCAAGCTAAGCAGCAGCTGCGCAATTTGAGTTGCTATTCCCATGAGATTGTTTTATTTCAGATTTTTGGATTTCAGATTTTTGGATTTTTGGATTTTATAGCTCCTAAAAAGCCTACTTCAGCCACGAATGCTCCTTCGAGTAGCGTAACATTTGCTCGGCGTAGCCTTCGCTGTAGGTTACCTTTACGTCTGTTACTTCGCCGGACTGGTCGGTGATAAGCTCATAAGCGGGGTTTACAAAGCCTTTGTAGGGCGCGATGTTCAGCTTTTGGTAGCGGGCTAATATTTCGCCGTGCAAATCGGGGTCAACCTTAACGCCGTAGGCCTCTACGATATTCTTTGCGCCGCTGTAGTCGCCCTCCGAGCGGATGCGCTGTATTTCGGACAGCAGCTCGCCAAACAGCGTCCGCAGCTTACCGTAGTCGTTGATGACGGCGTAGGTTTTGCCGTTCTGCTTTTTCAGCTCCACCACGTTTTCGGGTGCACCTTTCTCCAGCACCCACCTCGCAATGAGCTGGCGGTTGCGCATGTGCGGCTCTTCCAAGTTGTTGCCGGGCACAATCCTGACCAGCTGCGTCAGCAGCCCGTTGGTCATAAACTTGTTGTACTCTGCCTTGTAGGCGGTATCGTTGGGCAGCAGCCCCAGCGCTACCATTTTGGCATCGGCAATGTAGTACAGCCCGAACAGGTCGGCGCGCGCCTCTTCGATAGCGCTGCCGTATGCCTTTAGCGCTCCCTGCCCAACGCCCGGCATCAGCTTGCCGGAGGCGTGGCCGAGGCATTCGTGCAAATCCGTATGCATGTTGCTCGTGATGAAGCCGTACTTGCTCATGAGCTCCACCTCGCTTTGGCTCCAGTAGAACTCCTGCGCAAAGCCATTTCCCTGCGCCGCCTTGTCGTAGGCATCGGTGATATTCTCGATGGTTACCGATTTTGAGCCATGCAGCGCGCGAATCCAGTTAGCGTTGGGCAGGTTAATGCCGATAGGCGTTGCCGGGTAGCAGTCGCCGCCAAGAATGGCCGCTGTGATAACTTTTGCCGACACACCCTTTACAACCTCCTTTTTGAAGCGCTTATCCACAGGCGAATTATCCTCAAACCACTGCGCGTTGCCGCTGATGATTTCCGTGCGCTTGGTAGCCTCAAGGTTTTTGAAGTTCACCATAGCCTCCCACGTACCCTTGTAGCCCAGCGGGTCGCCGTAGGTTTCGATAAAGCCGTTGATGAAGTCCACCCGCGACGTGTCCGCTGCCCAAAGGATGCTGTAGTCGTCAAAGCTTTTCAGGTCGCCGGTTTGGTAAAACTTGATGAGCGCTTCGATGACACTTTTTTGCCCGTCGTTTTCCGCCACCGAAGCTGCTTTCTCCAGCCAGCACACGATTTTCTCAATCGCCTCTGAGTAAAGCCCGCCAACCTTCCAAACCTCTTCCGCAATCTTTCCGTCTTTCTTTGCTAAGCGGGAGTTCAGCCCGTGCGAAACGGGCGTAGGGTTAGCCGGTTTTTTGAGCTCGCCGTAAAATCTCTCGACTTCCTTTTGCGTCAGGCTGCTGTAAAAGTTGTTGGCAGAGGTGGCGATTAAGTCCTCACCGTCGGCCTGATTTACCCGCTTTGCGTCAACGGTCGGGTCGAACATTACCGGCGCAATGGCAGCCAGCAGCTCGTCCACCGTTTGGCCGTCCTGCAGGGGCAGGAGCGAGGGGTCGAGCGATTGTACCACCTCTGTAAAGTAGGCCTGCGAAAAGCCCGGCGCGAGCTTATCGGTGGCGTAGTGGTGGTGGATGCCGCTCGAAAACCACACCCGCTTGAGGTACACCACCAGCGCTTTGTAGCCGGCAGCGGCGGTATCGCCCGCGTAATTTTGGTAAATGGCCTCCAGCGTGCGGCGAATGGTTAGGTTGTGCTTGCCGTGCTGGTCAAAGAGGATGTCGCGCCCTTCGATGGCCGCCTGTGAGAGGTAGTACACCAGCTTTTTTTGCTGCAAGCTCAGCGCTTCAAACCCCGGCACGCGGTAGCGAAGGATTTCCACATCGGCAAACCTCTCTACCGGGTAGCTAAAATTTTCGTCCTCTCCGGAGCGCTGCCCGCCACCGCTTTGGCACGCCTCCATCAGGATTGTTCCCATAAGAATGAATACGGTTTTTTTCATGTTGAATGATAGCGTAAGAATGAT
>JAIRMD010000237.1 GCA_031258915.1 Prevotellaceae bacterium | reverse complement strand
TCGTGGTTGCCAACCAGCAGCGTAACCCTGTCGGGGTTTTGCTTTTTGAAATCCACAATCCTCAAAAGATTCTGATATGCGCCATCCTGCGTAAACCCCTCCTGCGGGTATGGGTCGGTATAATCACCCAAAAAAATCACCTGTCCGGCGTAATCCAGCGCAGGCTCCCAGAAATTCCTCCCGTGAATATCCGGTACAACTAAAATATCTACCATAATAAAATATCTTTAATAATTAAAACATCTTCCATCAATGATCAATGCAAAGGTACTACTTTTTTTGCCGCAATACGAAACAGCTTTGCTTAAAAAAGCATGAACATGCGATAAGGATTTGAATTTGTTGATAACTTTAGTTCGGCGCATGAAAATGCCGCTTTCTATTTGCCCCCGAAACGGCATACCCTGTCCGGCCAACAGATTGCGATAGCGAACAATCCTTCCTGTGAATAATCGTACCCTTATCGGGCTGCTGCTACCGCCTCGCTCTATATCCGCTTGGCGTTGCTCCCGTATGCTGCTTGAATATGCGGTTGAAGTAGGAAACGTTGTCGATGGATAGCTCAAAGGCCACGTCGCGCACGGGCATATCGGTGGTGAGGAGCAGCAGCTGCGCCTTTTCTATCTTCTTCATGTTGACGTACTGCAGAGGCGTGAGGCGCATCGCTTTTTTGAATATGCGAATGAAGTGGTCTTCGGTGATGCACGACGCTCTCGCCAGCTGCGATACGGAAATATCCCTGCCCGTATTTTCGTGGATGTACTGCAAGCATTTGCTTATCCGCACGTCCTTGTGCTTCGATTTTGCCTTTGCCGATTGCAGGAACCTTGAAGCCAGCTGCACCAAAATTCCTTGCGTTTCCACAATGATGTGGACGGGCATCCTGCTGTTTTGGGCGATAGATTGCGAGATGGCAGGCGCGTTGTCGTACAGCTCGGGGTCAAGCTGCGTCAGGTAGCTGTCGGGGTTGAGCAGCGCCAGCCTTTCGGTCAGCAGCAAGTCCAGCGGCGCAGCGCGTAAGGCTACCGGAAAATCGTACTTGTCGAATATGGATTCACTGTTCATCGCCATTTCGTAAAAGTGGATGTAGTAGTGCGAGAAGTAGCTGTCGCACTCGTCGTCGTGGGGCGCAAACGGCGGTATCAGGTACAGGTGGTCGGGCAGCAGGCGGTAGGTTTTGCCGCCCACGCACGCCCTTGCACTGCCACTTTTGACGTAGTATATGCGGGCAAACGGGCTGCATACTTTTTTCCAGTTCCAGCTGGCGTTCAGCTCCGAGAAGCCTACGTTCAGCAGCTGTAGGTTGAGGTTGAGGTTGAGGTTGTCCGTTGCGCTGCTCATACAGAATGAATCGCTTTTTTATTATACCGTAAAAATGCAAATGTACTCATTTATTGCGAACAAATCAATTTTGTTAAAAAAAATATCGGAATAGTGCTATATACTTATCGAAATAGTGAAAGTAAATCTCGGTCGGATATGATATTTTTGCGTGTCGTTTATGCGGAAGCAGCCATAAAAGCAGCCGAATATTCATCAAAAAATAAAAATAAGTAATTGCATTGCACTATTTCACTATGAAAACCGACAGATTTCAAGGCCAGTGGCCAAAGATCGGTATCCGTCCCGCTATTGACGGACGTATGGGGGGCGTGCGCGAATCCCTCGAAGAGCAAACCATGAACATGGCAAAAAGCGTGGTGGGGCTGCTGACCTCAACGCTCAAAAACCCCGATGGCACGCCCGTTGCATGCGTGGTGGCAGATTCTACCATCGGGCGGGTGGCAGAGAGCGCCGCCTGCGCCGAAAAGTTCCGCAGAGAGGGCGTGGGCGTTACCATCACCGTAACCCCCTGCTGGTGCTACGGCAGCGAAACGATGGACATGGAGCCGCACACGGTGAAGGCCATTTGGGGCTTCAACGGCACGGAGCGACCGGGCGCGGTGTACCTCGCGGCGGCGCTGGCAGGCCATGCGCAGAAAGGGCTGCCAGCGTTTGGCATTTACGGGCGCGATGTGCAGGACGCAGGCGCTGCCGAAATCCCCCCCGACGTAGAGGCCAAGCTGCTGCGCTTTGCAAGAGCGGCAATGGCGGTGGCAACCATGCGCGGAAAGTCGTACCTCTCCATTGGCGCCGTGTGCATGGGCATCGCAGGATCCATCGTCAACGCCGACTTCTTTGAGGAGTACCTGGGCATGCGCTGCGAGGTCGTGGACGAGGTGGAAATTATCCGCCGCATGAGCGAGGGTATTTACGACAAGGAGGAATTTGCAAAAGCGCTGGCGTGGGCAAAATCGAGCTGCAAAGAAGGCGAAGACATCATCAACCGCGCCGACCTGAAGAAAGACCGCGCCGCACGGGACAAAGACTGGGAGTTTATCGTGAAAATGACGCTCATCGTGCGCGACCTGATGACGGGCAACCCCAAGCTACGGGAGATGGGATTCGGCGAAGAATCGCTCGGCCACAACGCCATTGCCGCCGGATTTCAGGGGCAGCGGCAGTGGACGGACTTCTACCCCAACGGCGACTTTACGGAGGCCATGCTCAACTCGTCGTTCGACTGGACGGGCATCCGCGCACCCTACGTGCTGGCCACCGAAAACGATGCGCTCAACGGCGCCGCCATGCTGTTTGGCTACCTGCTGACGCACACCGCGCAGGTGTTTGCCGACGTGCGGACGTACTGGAGCCCGGAGGCGGTGGAGCGCGTTACGGGCAAAAAGCTGGAGGGGCGAGCCTCCGGCGGAATGATTCACCTGATCAACTCGGGGGCGGCGGCGCTCGACGGCAGCGCCCGCCAGCGAGATAAGGACGGCAGGCCAACCATGAAGCCCTTTTGGGATATTACAGAGGACGAGGCAAAGGCTTGCCTCGAGGCTACCACGTGGATGCCCGCCAACCGCGAGTACTTCCGCGGCGGCGGCTTCTCCTCCAAGTTCCTCACGCGCGGCGGTATGCCCTGCACGATGGCACGCCTCAACCTCGTAAAAGGCTTAGGCCCCGTGCTGCAGCTCGCCGAGGGCTGGACGGCGGACATCGACCCCGCCATCCATAAAATTTTGGACGAAAGAACGGACAGGGGGTGGCCTACCACATGGTTTGTCCCCCGCCTTACGGACAGCCCCTGCTTCAAGGATGTGTACTCGGTAATGAACATGTGGGGCGCCAACCACGGCGCCGTCAGCTGCGGGCACATAGGCGCCGACCTCATTACGCTGGCCGCCATGCTGCGCATACCCGTGTGCATGCACAACGTGAGCGACGACGACGTTTACCGCCCCGCCGCGTGGACGGCCTTCGGCATGAACAAGGAAAGCGCCGACTACCGCGCCTGCCAAACCTACGGGCCGCTGTACAGGTGAAATTAATTTCAGCTTTCAGCTTTTAGCTTTTAGCTTTTAGCTTTTAGTTTTTAGTTTTTAGTTATTAGTTTTTAGTTATGAAAAACAAGCAGCTGCCGGTCGTTCCCAAAGCGCTAATCTTCCCGTTTGTTCTGGTAACGTCGCTGTTTGCCCTGTGGGGATTTGCCAACGATGTTACCAACCCCATGGTGGCAGCGTTCAAAAACATTCTGCTCATCTCTAACTTCGAGAGCTCGCTGGTGCAGCTTGCGTTTTACGGAGGCTACTGCCTGATGGCTATTCCGGCGGCTATCTTCATCCGGACGTTTAGCTACAAAAAGGGAATTCTTATGGGGCTTGCGCTGTACTCCGCGGGGTGCCTGCTCTTTATCCCCGCCGGCAGCGCAATGGCTTTCTGGGCATTCCTCATCGCCTACTTTGTGATGACGTGCGGCTTAGCGTTTCTCGAGACCACCTCTAACCCCTACATCCTGTCGATGGGGCCGGAGGAAACGGCCACGCGCCGCCTTAACCTCGCCCAGGCGTTCAACCCCATCGGCTCGCTAACGGGGATACTGGTGGCAAAGGAGCTGATTCTCTCGCGGCTCGACAAGGCCACCGAAGCCGAGCGAATTTCGATGAGCAGTACCGACTCCGAAGCCCTTGCCGCTATCCAGCAAGCAGACCTCGCCATCGTCAGCGGGCCTTACCTAATGCTGGGGGCGGTGGTGCTCGCCTTCTTTATCATCTTTGCCGTGGCAAGGCTTCCGCAGCAGGCGGCGCAGCAGCCCTCCTCAACGCGCGCCGTTGCAAAGCGACTTTTCAAAAACAGGCGATACATCAGGGCGGTGGTTGCGCAGGCGTTTTACGTTGGCGTGCA
>JAIRMD010000192.1 GCA_031258915.1 Prevotellaceae bacterium | reverse complement strand
AAATTTTATTCTGTTTTATTTAATCATGATTACGATGCCCGCTGTAGCCGTTGCGCAGCAAACTCAAACAATTAGAGGAGTGGTGGTGGACGAAGACACGCAGCAACCTGTTGCCGGCGTAGCGGTGTGGGTGGATAGCATGCAAGGCGGGGCGTTTACCACCGATAGCAGCGGAACGTTTGTGCTGACGCGCGTCCCTGTAGGTAAAAAATATTTGTATATGCGACATATTGCCTATAAACCGGTAGAGCGCTACGAAGTAGCGCTGCTGTCGGGTAAGGAAGCAACGGTAGCCATTGCTTTAAAAGAGCATGTGCGGACGCTTGACGAGGTGGTGGTGGCGTACAGCGAAGAAAAACAGAAAGAAGGCGTAAGAATTGTGCCGACAGCGGTCAACCGCTACGCGGGCAACGTGCGCGACCCTTTGCGGATGCTGTCTTCTGTGGTGGGCGTTCAGAATTTGTCGGATGATAAAAATGATTTGGTCGTAAGAGGCAACAGCCCCATTGGGGTGCTCTGGGCGCTGGAGGGGTGCGAAATTTTAAACCCCAACCACTTTTCGGCATCCGGCGGAACGGGCGGCGCTATAAGCGTGTTTAACCCTGACATGATGGGCGTTTCTACCCTTTACACGGGCGCTTTTCCGGCAAAGTTTGGCAACGTGCTGTCGGCAGTGTTTGACGCTAAGCTGCGCAGCGGCTCTAAGCACAAGTTTGAGCATTACGCGCAGCTAAGCAACATTGACGGCAACGCCGGGTCGGAAGGCTACTTAACGAAAGGCGCAGCTTCCTACAATCTTGCCTACCGGCAATCGCTTGCAGGGGCTATTGAGAATGTATCCCAATCGTATAGAGATAAGCTGGGCGCTACGCCCGACTTTAAAGATTTTGCCGCAAAGCTGCACTTCTCGCATCGGAGAGGAGCCACGAGCGTGTGGGCGGTTGGCGGGCTTAGCCAAATTGACGTAGAGGCGGGAAACGGCGTGAACAGCACAACGCTGGATATAGGAAATAGCACAAAAACGCTATCGGCGGGAGTGGGGGAGCTGCTGTTTCTATCCGACCGGCTAAGCCTGAGCGCCAACCTTTACACTTCGCAGCTTAGCGCAAAAAACGTAAAGCAAGACCACGACTACACGGGGCAGGGAGGGCTGCCCTCTACGATATTTACCGATGCGGAGCGGCGTTACGGCCTCAACGCTACGCTGACGGCAAAGGTAAATGCGCGGAATATACTCACTGCGGGCTTGTCCGGCAGCGTGATGTCTTCGGATGTGGTGAACGATGAGCGGCAATTTCCGGAGGACACACTCTTTTACTACGCGCTGAAAAAGCAGTACGGCACGCTAAACGCCTTTGCAGCGTGGCAGCATCGCTTTGGCGCAGGCTGGGAGAGCACGCTGGGGGTACACTGTTTTTACTTGCTCCTGAACGGCAGCTGGAGCGTGGAGCCTCGCGCCTCGCTGAGCTGGCAGCCGACAAAATCGCATAGCGTTACGCTGTACGCGGGAATGTATAGCCGGCAAAACCCTGTTGGATTGTACTTAACCCAAGAGCATGCGCAGGGAGGAGGATTTACGCAGCCCTATCTTTCCTTTGGCTTAATGAAAAGTGCACAGGTTGTGGTAAGCTATCGGGCAACGCCGCTACCCCAATGGAGCGTGGAGGTAAACGGGTACTATCAGCGCCACTACAACGTTGCGGTGAGCCAATACTCGCGCTCGTACTCCGCGCTCAACCTTGCGTACTACTTTGACGATATTTACTTGCTGTACCAAAAGCTGGAACCTACGGGCGTTGGGCAATGCTACGGCGTGGAGGTTTCATCACGTTTTGGCGAGTGGAAGGGCTGCTACGCGCAGCTCAACGGCAGCCTTTTTTCGGCAAAAGCGAGAGGATATGACCGGCAATGGTACAACACGGCGTTCAACAATACGTATGCGTTGACGGCGCTCGCCGGAAAAGAAGTGCCGCTATCGTCCGTCCGCAAATATACGCTCACGGTAGATATTTCGGTTACGCTCGCCGGAGGGCGACGCTATACGCCGCTCGATGTTGAAGCAAGCGCCCGGCAAATGAAAGTCATATACGACGATGCCCAGCTAAACGCTAAGCAGTACGCCCCGTATTCGCGGGTGGATGCAAAGGTGGGGTTGCTGTACAACGCCAAAGCAATGACGCACGTAATCTCTTTGGATTTCAGGAATGTTTTTGATGCCAAAAATATTTATGAGCAATTATCGCTACCTTTGAGCGGCGAGGTTTTCACCTATACGGTTTACCAGCTGCGATTTTTTCCTGTGGTATCGTACAAAATTCTGTTTTCGACGTGATGAAAGCAGAGAAAAAAGCATAAACGTTAGAAGCTTTTGTCGCTTTGGAATTTTTAGAAATTTTGAATATGCTGACCGTATAGATATAATTAGTTAGTCATCAACCATTAACCATTAAAAAAAAGCATGAAGCTATTCTTACCCTCGGACTACCGAGCGACGCTTGCCCCCGAAACGATGGAGCAGGCCATTGAGATGCTGAAAACGCTGTTCCCGGCGGAGCTGTCGAGGCAGCTGGGGCTACGGCGCGTAACCGCCCCGCTCTTTGTGCTCGCGGGAACGGGCATTAACGATAACCTGAACGGCGTGGAGCGACCCGTATCGTTTAAGGTAAAGGACATGGGCGACGCAAAGGCTGAGGTGGTGCACTCGCTGGCCAAGTGGAAGCGCATGAAGCTGGCCGCCTACAAGATTGCGCCGGGCTACGGCCTCTACACCGACATGAACGCCATCCGCGCCGACGAGGTGCTCGACAACCTACACTCGCTCTACGTTGATCAGTGGGACTGGGAGATTACCATCACCAAGGCCGACAGAACGCTCGACTACCTGAGGCGCATCGTCGAAAAGATATACGCGGCGCTCAAGAGCGTGGAGGCGCACGTGTACGAAACTTACCACCACATCACGCCCTCGCTACCCGACAGGATTACCTTTGTCCACGCGGAAGACCTGCTGAAGGAGTACCCCGCCCTCTCGCCCAGGGAGCGCGAAACGGAGGCCGCAAGAAAGCACGGCGCGGTATTCGTGGTAGGCATTGGCGGACGGCTGGCCAACGGCGAGAAGCACGACGGCCGCGCCCCCGACTACGACGACTGGTCAACCCCCACCGGCGACGGGCACCGCGGGCTGAACGGCGACATGGTGCTCTGGAATCCGCTGCTCGAATCGGCCTTTGAAATATCGTCTATGGGCATCCGCGTGGACAAGGAGGCGCTTACGCGCCAGCTCGACATTGAGGGCTGCCCCGAGCGCAAGGATTTGCTCTTTCACCGCCTGCTGCTGGAGGACAGGATTCCGCTCTCCATCGGCGGCGGAATAGGCCAAAGCCGCCTGTGCATGTTCCTGCTGCGCTGCGCACACATCGGCGAAATGCAAGCCTCGCTCTGGAGCGACGAAATGATAGACACGTGCAGGCAAAATAATATTTTTCTGAAGTAAAAAGGCTACTTAATAACTATTACAATTACTTAATAACTACTAACAAAAAAATCATGAGTACACTAAGATTCAAGCTATTAGACGAGGCTTTCGGGAAGAAAGCCGTAACGGTTGCCTACCCCGCAAGTAAAGTCTCCGACTACTTCGGGCAAAACGTTTTCTCGTACGAGAAAATGAAGGATTACCTCTCCAAGACAACCTTTAAAACCCTTAGCGCCGCGGCGAAATCGGGCGCACCGCTCACGCGCGAAATCGCCGAAGAGGTGGCGCAGGGCATGAAGCAGTGGGCTGTCGAAATGGGCGCAACCCACTACACCCACTGGTTTCAGCCCCTCACCGGCGGCACGGCCGAAAAGCACGACGCTTTTGCCGAGTTCAACAGCGAAAAGCAGATCATCGAGGAGTTCTCGGGCAAGCTGCTCGTGCAGCAGGAGCCGGACGCGTCGAGCTTCCCCAGCGGCGGCATCCGCAACACCTTCGAGGCGCGGGGGTACACGGCGTGGGACCCTGCCTCGCCCGCCTTTGTGGTGGGCGACACGCTCTGCATCCCCACCATCTTTATCTCCTACACGGGCGAGGCGCTGGACTACAAGGCACCCCTGCTCAAGGCGCTGGCCGCCGTCGATAAAAGCGCGGTGAAAGTCTGCAAGCTCTTTGACGAAAGCGTGACCAAGGTATTCTCCTACCTCGGCTGGGAGCAGGAGTACTTTTTGATAGACGGTTCGCTCTGGGCAGGCCGCCCGGACTTAATGCTCACGGGGCGCACCCTCATGGGGCACGACAGCGCAAAGAACCAGCAGCTCGAAGACCACTACTTTGGGCACATCCCCTCCCGCGTGCTTGCCTTCACAACCGAGCTCGAAATTGAAGCCCACAAGCTCGGCATCCCCGTAAAGACGCGGCACAACGAGGTAGCGCCAAACCAGTTTGAGCTGGCGCCAATATACGAGGAAACCAACCTCGCCGTTGACCACAACCTGCTGGTGATGTCGGTAATGCGCCGCGTAGCCCGCCGGCACGGCTTCAGGGTGGTGCTGCACGAAAAGCCCTTTAAGGGCATCAACGGCTCGGGCAAGCACTGCAACTGGTCGCTGGGAACAGACACCGGCGTAAACCTCCTCGCGCCCGGCAA
>JAIRMD010000255.1 GCA_031258915.1 Prevotellaceae bacterium | reverse complement strand
TGGGATTCCTTATAAAGTATCCCGATACGGTTGACGGCGAAATCTCCGTTACCGCCAGCGCCGCCCCTGTGCGCTTGGTTGCCAACACCAGCGGCCGCATCTACCTGCTCAGGCCCAACAAAAGCATGCTGAACGTGGGCGAAGTTATTGCCTACATAGAAAGCGGCGCCGATTTTACCCACATCCTGCTGCTGGATTCGCTGCTAAGCGCTGGCCGCTTTGAGGCGGCAACCGGCGTTTCGCTGCCGGACACCTTGATTCTGGGCGAGATAGGCACCCTGTACAGCTCATTTGTGCTGGCCTGTGCCCACCATCGGCGGTTACAGGCGTCCGATATTTACGAAACCATGCGCGAGAGCTTGCGAACCAAAATAGCGTCGGACGTCAAAGTGTTTGTCAACATGGGCGAGGAGCTCCGCCTGAAGCAGACCATGCTGGACTACGTAAGGGAGCAGCTGGAAAAGGATAGCCTGCTGTGGCAAATGAAGGGTATGAGCGAGCAAGATTACCGAAGCCGGCAAAACTCCTACCTCTCGCAGCTGGAGTCGCTGGTGAGCCTGCAAAGCAGCAGGCTGGCGAAGCAGTCGGAGGTAAGCCAAAACGACCTTGAGATACAGCGCATCACGCTGGAAGAAATGGAAAGCAAAGAAAAAGCGTTGTCGGAGCTTACTGCGAGCAGAAATGCGCTGGTAAATGCCATAAACGTCTGGAAAGAGCAATACCTGCAGTATGCTCCTATTGCAGGCGAAGTGGAGTACCTTGGCTTTTGGCGCAGCAGCGCCTTTGTACAGGCGGGCAGCGAAGTTTTCTCCATTATTCCTCTCAAGAGCGATATTGTGGGCGAAGTGGAGCTCCCCTCCTACGGGTCGGGGAAAGTGGAGGTAGGTCAAGCCGCCAACATTAAAATCAGCAGCTATCCCCACGATGAGTACGGCATCATAGAGGGCGTGGTGCAGTCGTTGTCGCGCATGACGAACAAAATCCAAACGAAAGACGGCATCGGAGACGTATATTTAGCAACCATTTCGTTCCCCAACGGTACGGTTACCAATTTTGGCAAGGAGCTGCCGCTGGATTTTGAAGCCAAAGGCACCGTTGAAATTATCACTAAGCCCAAGCGTTTGTTTGAGCGTTTGTTTGACAACCTAAAATCCAAAGCCGTAAAATAGCAATGCCGTTTAAACGATTTCCCGTAGAGTATCAGATGGACTTGCAGGATTGCGGTCCGGCTTCCCTCAAAATTATAGCCAAGTATTTTGGCAAGTATTACTCGCTCCAGTACCTGCGCGACAGGTGCGGCATTACCAAAGAGGGGGTTTCGCTGCTCGACATAAGCGCCGGCGCCGAGAGTATAGGGTTGCGTACGCTGGCCATCAAGTGCACTATAGACGATATGGTTTTCAAGGTGCCTTTTCCGGCGGTTGTTTTTTGGAAAGAAAGCCACTTTATCGTAGCTTACCATGCCGACCGGAAGCATGTTTGGGTGTCTGACCCTGCTAAAGGTCGGATTAAGTACACTGTTGGTGAGTTTTGTGCGGGCTGGTATCGGCAGGGCGAGAACCAGGGCGCGCTGCTCGCTGTGGAGCCTACGGCCAATTTTAGGGATTCGCAGGCCGAGAAGCATGTCCGGCGAAGCAGCTTCATCAGCATTCTGAAGTACTTTACGCCCTACAAAAAGCAGTTTGGGCTTATCTGCGCCGTTATGCTGACGGTTACGCTGCTACAGGGGGTACTCCCGTTCATTTCGAAAGCAGTAATTGATGTGGGCATAAAAACCTCCGACGTAGACTTTATCAACATGGTGCTCATCGGCAACATTAGCATTCTGCTCAGCGTGATGATCTTCAACGTAGTGCGCGACTGGATACTGCTGCATATAACTTCGCGGGTCAACATAGCGCTCATATCCGACTACCTGATAAAGCTCATGAAGCTACCCGTTACCTTTTTTGAAAACAAGCTGCTGGGCGATATTCTTCAGCGGGCAAGGGATCATGACCGTATTCGCAGCTTCATCATGAACAACTCGCTGGCGCTTATTTTCTCGTCTTTCACATTCGTGGTTTTTGGCGTTATCCTGCTGATATATAATGCTGTTATATTTTACATTTTTTTATCCTGCTCTGTGCTGTATGTTGCGTGGGTGCTACTTTTCCTGAGCGTCCGCAAAAAATTGGATTGGGAGTACTTCGAGCTGGTGTCAAGAGATCAGAGCTACTGGGTCGAAACGGTTACGTCTATACAGGACATTAAGGTATATGGCTACGAAAAGCATCGCCGCTGGAAGTGGGAGGAAATTCAGGCGCGGCTTTACCACGTGAACAAGCGGGTGCTGACCGTAACCAACGCTCAAAACCTGGGGGCGCAGTTTATTGACAGCATCAAAAATATGGCTATTGTGTTTTTTTGCGCTACTGCCGTTATTCGCGGCGAAATTACCTTTGGCGTCATGATTTCCACGCAGTTCATTTTAGGAATGTTAAATGGCCCGTTAGTGCAGTTTATCAATTTTGTTGTATCTGCCCAGTACGCAAAAATCAGCTTTTTGCGTATGAATGAAATTCGCCAGCTGGAGGACGAAGACGAGTTGTTGTCCATTGGCAGCGCCTCCATCATTCCGCAAAACCGGACAATTACGCTGGAGAATGTAATGTTTCAATATACCCCCAACGGATCGCTCGTGCTCAAAAACATATACTTGCAGATACCCGAAAAAAAGGTAACCGCCATTGTTGGCGGAAGCGGAAGTGGCAAGTCCACGCTTCTTAAGCTGCTGGTACGGTTTTACAAGCCCAGCTATGGAGCGATAAAGATGGGGGAAATGAACGTTAGCGCGATTAACTTACGGCAGTGGCGTAGCATGTGCGGGGTTGTTATGCAGGATGGCAAGGTATTTAGCGATACTATCTTAAATAACATTGTGCTGGATGATGAGCATATAAATTATGAGCATCTGCATGAAGCGTGCTGCATAGCGCAAATCGAAAGCGAAATAAATGAAATGCCCAAGGGGTTCGACACCAAGATAGGCGAAAAAGGACGTGGAATAAGCGGCGGACAAAAGCAAAGACTGCTGATAGCAAGGGCTTTATATAAGAATCCTGAGCTGCTTTTTCTGGACGAAGCAACCAACGCATTAGATGTCATTAATGAGCGTAAGATTGTAGCCGCTCTAAACGGAGCGTTTGAGCAGCGAACAGTGGTAGTGGTGGCGCACCGATTGAGCACTATTCGCAATGCCGACCAGATTGTAGTTTTAGACAAAGGATGTATTGTAGAGGTTGGCAACCACGATACGCTCATGAACAATAAAAGATATTACTATCAGCTGGTTGCATCGCAGGTAGAGATTTCCTCTCTGCACGCTCCTTTGCTTCAGGCCACGCAAGAAGAACCCCTTTAATTAGTCAGCCCTTAATACCATATTAATTTATTGTTAATCATTGAAATACGTTCAAAAAAGCTTGGATAAATGCGCCGGATTTTGTAGCTTTGCAGCATAAAAACCGGATATTTAGTGTCCGTCCGAAAACCCATAACAAGTTACCACGCAGATAAATACAGTTGCTACAGATGGTTGAAAAAAAGCTAAAAGAAATTAGGTAGTTATGTATAAAATGCTTATCTTTG
>JAIRMD010000250.1 GCA_031258915.1 Prevotellaceae bacterium | reverse complement strand
TGCGCCTGCCCCCGCGCTTATCGCCAGGGCAAGCAGTACAAATATTTTTTTCATGATTTTATTTTGCTGAAAATTATTAATAGCGATGTATAAAAAATCGGCTTGCTTTACTACGTGCGGCAAGCAAAAATTTTTACGTCGCCTATCATAACCTCAGCTGCCCATGCAAGTAGATGATGGGCGCAGGAGCGGCATCGGCTATTCGCGGCGCGGGGGCTACAGCCGCCATGAGGCCGCCGCCGCCGGCGCAAACAAAATGCTGCGGTATGCTGGGAGTAGTAACAAAAGGCAGGTCAACGCTCAGCTTGCACGCCTGCGAGACCTCAAAGTGGCTTACGCTGATGGATAGCGACGATGTTTTGCAGCAATCCTCTTCGTGAGAGGCAAAGTAGCCATCCCTGTGAGGCTCTTTGGGTGCGGCGCTGTCGTCGTTGTGGCCACAGCAGCAGCGGTGGTTTTGCGCCATCGCCAGCTGCACGTCGCCGCTGTGCATACATGCCGAAACGTAAAAGCGCACGCCCACCGCCCCGCCGGTAACCAGCAGGCAGAGGGCAGCTGCGATAGCATGTTTTGCAGTATGTTTTATAGCTCGTAGCATGATGCCGCAAAGGTAAGCATAAAAGCGATTGGTTGTACAAAAAGAGCAAAAAAAATCACCTGCCTGTAATAGCGCGCAAATTGGCGCACAGATAGCGCAGATTTTAAGGATTTACGCAGATGAAAAAAATCTGCGTAAATCCGCGTTGCCTGCGTTCTTAAATGCGACAACTTGAAATGCACCCTCTTTTAAATGGAGTGCATTTGTACATCTCAAAAATTTCAGGTAAATTTGCCGCGATGTACTTGAATGAGTTGACATGCATTGAGAAATCTCAAAAATAGCCTGTCCCGAAGAAACGGCTGAATTTATGCGTATGCGATTTTTACACCTTACTTTTTTGGGGTTGATTTTTTCCCTCGCTACGGTAGCGTGCGGAGACGAAAAAAATATCCCTGAGCGTAAGCTGGTCAGGATACTGGCGGAGATGCACCTGGCTGACGCTGTGCTGGAATCAACCCGCGCTTCGGGGCACACCCTGTGGGCAACCGACTCCACGGCAATATACATGGCTGTGCTGGACAGGTATGGCTACACCGTCGAGCAGCTGTACGGCACGCTGGCGCGCTACGGCAGCTCAAAGGATCGGGTTACGAAGCTGTACGACAAGGTCAACGAGCGGCTGGAGAAGCTTCAGCGTAGCGCTCGCAGCAAGGTGGAAGCGCTGCACAGGCAGCAAAACCGCTGGACGGAAAAGTCCGAGTGGACGTTCCCCAGCGACGGGGATACCTCGCGCTTGCCGTTTTCCGTTCCGGTGGAGGGTTTGGGTGAGTACATTCTGGAGGCAAACATTACGCTCCACAGCGCCGATTCGGTAAACCGCCCGCGCATGACCATGTACCTGTACGATGCGGCAGGCGACTCGGCGCTGCTACAGGTAGAGCGGGAGGTGCAGCGCGACGAGGCGGGGAAGGACTACTCGCTCGCCATTGCCAACCGCGATAAGGCCGCAACCCACGTGCGCGGCTATATCCTCAGCTGCGACAGCGATTCGCTGGGCGGGACGACCCGCCACGCCGCTGTCAGGAATATCATGCTGCGCTTCCTGCCCTACGGCGGCGACGGCGAACACCTGCCCTCCGCCAAAGAGTATGCGGATGTTAGCGCATCGCCACCTGCGAGGGTTTCCGCTATTGGCGCACGGCGCCCCTTGCCAACGGACGAGGGGCTGTGGTAGCAATGCCCCATCCTGTACAATCTTCGATAGCAGCTCGTATCAATGCGAAAAATTGCAGCCCACTATGTACTTCCGGTAAGCCGTCCGCCTGTCCGCAACGGCATCCTCACCCTTGGAGATGACGGCGAGGTGCTCAACCTCTCTGCGCCCTACGGGGAGCTTCAGGAGAGCGAGGGCGTGGAGTTTTACAGCGGTGCGCTTGCGCCCGGTTTCGTCAACGCGCACTGCCACCTTGAGCTCTCGCACCTTAGAGGCGTGGCGCCGCAGCGCACCGGTCTGGCGGGGTTTATCTCCTGCGTTGCCGCGCACCGCGATGCCTTTCCCGGCGAGCAGGCGCTACGCGCCGCCAGCCTTGCCGACGCGCAGCTGCACGCCGGCGGCACGGTTGCCGTAGGCGATGTCTCCAACCGCGGACTAACCTTTGAGGTTAAGGCGCACAGCCCTGTTTTTTACCATACCTTCATTGAGCGGCTTGGCCTGCGCCGTGAGGACATTGAGCACGGCGTGCGCTCGGCGCTCCTGCTGGCGGAGGAGGCGGCAAAGCTCGGCTTGAGTGCCTCGCTAACCCCGCACGCGCCGTACTCAACGCTGCCCGAAATGTACGCTGCGCTTGCGGCGCAGAGCGGCAGCTGGAGCGTGCACAACCAGGAGAGCCGCGAGGAGAACCTGCTCTTTGAGGAGGGTAGGGGAGCGCTGCGCGACCTGCTTACGGCCATAGGGCTAACTCCGGCACCGCCCACCGGCAAATCCTCCATCTACCACACCCTGCAGCACGCTGCCGGGGTGCAGAGGCTGCTGCTGGTGCACAACACCTTCACCTCCCCCGACGACTACGACGCGGCGGCGGCGTGCTGCAAAAATATTTCGTGGGTGCTGTGCCCTTCGTCCAACCTGTACATTGAGCATGCCCTGCCGCCGCTGCAAATGCTGCGAGCCAAGGGCGCCAGCATTGCCCTTGGCACCGATAGCCTCGCCTCCAACGCAAGCCTCAACCTGCTGGACGAGCTCAAGCTCCTTGCTGAGCGCTTCCCTGATATTCCGCTGAGCGAAACGCTGCGGTGGGCTACCCTTGGCGGCGCAGCGGCGCTGGGGCTGGAGCGCACCCTTGGCTCGCTCGACAAAGGCAAGCGACCGGGCGTAGTGCTACTCTCCAACCTTGACCTTGACAAGCTAAAGCTTACGCCTGAAACAAAATCGCGCTTGCTTACCAAAAAAAATGCCTATATTTGCAGGGGAAAAGAAGCTATATGAGTTTAGAATCTGAAATCTTTATGGAGTTTATTGCTTTAGGAGCAGCAGCCTATTTACTTGGGTCTATCCCCAGCGCCGTATGGATTGGGAAGCTACTTTACGGCGTTGACGTGCGCGAGCATGGCAGCGGCAATGCCGGCACCACCAACGTGCTCCGCGTGCTGGGGGCAAAGGCCGCTATCCCCGTTTTTGCGGTTGATACGCTCAAAGGCCTGCTGGCGGTGCTGGCGGCCTACCTCGTGCCGGGAGTTGACCGTAGCGCCGAGTTTTTTGGCGTAGTAAAAATCGCATGCGGGCTGCTGGCGGTTGTTGGGCACATGTATCCGGTGTTTGCAGGATTTAGGGGAGGCAAGGGCGTTGCCACCACCTTAGGCGTAGCCATTGCCATACAGCCGGTTGGTGCGCTGGTAGCCTTAGGCGTTTTTGCCGCTGTTTTTGCCGCTACGCGGTACGTATCGCTTGGCTCTCTATGCGCAGGGCTATCCTTTCCGCCCGTTGTTATCTTTTTGCTGCGCGAGCCGAAGCTCTCCATTCGGATTTTTGTAATTTTTGCCTGCCTGCTGCTGTTTTACACGCACCGCAAAAACATTCGGCGGCTGCTAAGCGGCACCGAACCGAAAACTTCATTCAAAAAGAAAAGCTGAAGCAGCTTGGTGGGGAATCATTGAATTGCTATACCGTACGCGCAGCAGAAATGCCCTTTGCGGCAGGCTTTGTAGCCGTGCAGCCCGCACGGACGGCAGGCGGGGGACGGCGTAGCCTCTACCACGCGAGCGTTCTGCGCAAGCGGGCCAAAGCCAAAGGCGGGCGTTGTGCTGCAAAAAAAGGCGGTGGTAGGCGCATTCATAGCCGACGCGAGGTGCATGGGGGCCGAATCGTTCACGTAGTTCATGGTGGCATCGCGCATGAGCGCTGCCGACTGTAAAAGGCTGAGCTGCCCGGCGAGGTTTACGGCGCGACCTCCGCTTTGCTCCACGAGCTGCTCGCAGGTGGCAACATCTCCCTTGGCGCCGAGCAGGTATACGGTTTTGTCCGCGCCAATGAGCGCGATAACCTCCGCCCACTTTTTGGCGGGCAGCTGCTTGGTAAACCACACCGAGGCCGGCGAAATGGTAGCGTAGGGCTTAGCCTTGAGCTTTTCGACGCTTTCAAAGTCGCTCGGCTGTGGATAGAGCTTGGGCATTTCAAACGCTTCGTCGGTGAGGTGGGCAATGAGGCAAAGATTGCGCTGCACCTCATGCAGCCCGCTGCCTATCTGGTGCTCCACCCGCCTGTTGTACAGGAGCGACAGCGGGTTTTTGCCAAACCCCACAACGTTTTTTGCCCCCGCCAGCACGCTAAACAAGCCTGTGCCTGCAAACCGTTGCAGGTTAACTACCACATCGTAGCGCTCGCGGCGCACCCTGCGCAGCAGCGCAAAAAGGTGGCGGTACTTCTTCCGCTTTTTGTCCCAAATCCACAGCTTACCCACGTGCGGATTGCCCGCAAGCAACCCCTCGTTGCCCTTGCGCAGCATTACGTCAACCTGAGCGCTGGGGTAAAAGCGGTGCAGCTTCTCAACCAGCGGCGTGGCAAGCACCACATCGCCAATAAAGGCCGTTTGTATCAGCAAAATTTTCATGCAAGTATCGTCCGTTTTTTTTTGAAGCTTGCGCTTTCTTTATACGCATCTTTTTTTGCTTCAACGGGGCAACAAACTTATACGAAAATCACGAGATTTGCAAGTGCGCAAAATGAAAAACTTTCGGTTAATTCTTTTTGGGGCGCTGCTGACGTTTTCTCCCAGCACCCCGTCACTTCTTTTTCCTATGAATGCGGTGTTTTCGTGTCAACAGCGGCGTAGCCATAACCCGTTTGTGTGTTGGCTATCGTGATGGTGGTGTAGGTGGGGCGGGCTATATCCGCTGTTTAGCATTAATCCTCAAAATATGATACCGTAGCAATTGAATATGCTTTGCCGATGATACAAATTCTTCGTAGCTTTTCCAACAATCGGAAGTAAAAACATTTATTGACACATCCTTAACCTTATCCCATAGCTTTAATCCTGTTTGGGTTGATCTGTCTCCACGTACAAATTAGCTGCCTGCCGCCCGGAGCCTACCTTATGCTGCTGGGAAAAGGCAGGGTCGGGAGAATTGTGATTGGAGATTAAGGACGCTTCCTTGAGGTATTGCATCCCACTTAATTTTGTCGTTTGAATTTAAAGTCGTATTTTTGTATCCATAATTAAAATGGAGATACTATGGCATGGAAAATAAAATTAATATGGCATGAGCAGGCGTCATTTTTTTAATACTACAGGGCCATGTAATCCGGAGTACCACTACATGCTTCCCCCCGCCGAACGCCTTGTGGGGTCTCAGCTGCACCGCTACATCAAGGATATGCTGTACTGGGTTC
>JAIRMD010000244.1 GCA_031258915.1 Prevotellaceae bacterium | reverse complement strand
GGGCGGCGCCTACTCTCCGCTCATGAAATCGTGAAACGTCTTCCGCATCAGGTCGGCAAGCGAGAGCTGGTAGGTGATGTAGGCGCGCAGGTGCGAGGTGTAGGCGGTGTTGAGGCGGTTGCGCTCCAGCGCCAGCGACTGGCTGTCGATGTCGCCGTCGGAGAAGCGCTGGCGGGTAATATCGAAGCTCTTCTCGGCAACGCGCACGTTTTTCTCCAGCAGCTGTAGCCGCTTCAGGTTGCTGGTGATGCCGGCCACAAGGTTGCGGACTTCCGTTTCTATTTCGCGCTGCACCTCCTCCTTGCGAAGCGTGTTTTGCTTTAGCCGCGACTCGGCAGCCTGCACCAGCGCCCTATTTTCGCCCCAGTCTACCAGGGGAATGGACAGGGTGAAGCCCACGCCAAAGTTGGCAGGGCGCTCGGTGAAGTTGCCGGAAACGTTCTTGAGGGTCGTCGGGAGGCTTGTGCCTATATCTTGCAGGCTGACACCTGTCTTTTCAAAGTAGGCGCTGACGTTCCCTTTCACCATGCCTTCCGACCGCTGCCGCCTGATGTTCAGGCTTTGCAGCTCAATTTGAATGTCCTGCTCCCTGATTTCCAGTCGGTTTTCGAGCGCCAGCTGCACCGCTCTTTCGGGGTCAACCGCAACGGCTTTGTACCGCAGCTCGCTGCCCAGCGTGATGGTGTCGCTCAGGCCAACGCCAAGCATCTCCTTGAACGAGGTGGTGGACGAGATTTGGCTGAGGATGGCCATGTCGTAGTTGCTCTGCGCCTCGGCCAAGTCCACCTCCATTTGCAGCGCATCCACCTCCTTAATCAGCCCTGCCTCGTACTTGTTTTTGGAGATTTCAAACGCCTCCGTTTGCCGCTCAAGGTCCATGGCGGCAATCTCGGCGCTTTTTTGCAGCGATAGCAGCTGGTAGTAGGCGTTGCTCACGTCGTAGACGAGGTTTAACTCTTCGCGCTTGAGCGACTTGCTCGACTGCTCGTAGGCCAGCTCGGCGCTCTTGAGCGAGGACTTTATGGCGTTGTACCCGTAGAACGCGTGAATGGGCTGCGTGAAGCCTATGCGG
The DNA here is from genome assembly GCA_031258915.1 of Prevotellaceae bacterium. GTDB lineage: Bacteria > Bacteroidota > Bacteroidia > Bacteroidales > UBA932 > JAITMY01. Next base: position 7,458 of record JAIRMD010000244.1, on the reverse strand, counting down.
GTGCTGAGGTTGCCCGACCGGTGGCTGGAGTAAAAATCGTCGAGGCCGGACAAGCCCGTTTCGATGAAGATGTTGCCGTCGGTGGGCAGCGGCTGGTTGATGGTGAGGCCCCCCGAGTAGTTCAGCTGCTTGACGGGGTAGAACGAAATCCCCGTGCTGTCCTCCCACTGCCTGACGGTTTCGGTGTACTGCGGCAGGGTAAATTGCAGGTCAACGTGCGTCCGGAACCTGCTGGTGGCCGATTTCAGGTTGTACTCCGCTATTTTGAGGTCTTGCAGCAAGCGCTGCATCCTGTAGCTCTTGGCCTTCGCTATTTCAATGCTTTCCTCGAGCGAAAGGTGGTAGGTTTCCGCCCTTGACGACAGCAGGCATACCGTTAGCGTACAAATAGTTAAAAATATTTTCTTCATAAAATTCATAAAAAAAATCAAATGTTGGCGTTCTTTCTATTGATATGGTTCCCCTACGGGGAACAAGGAGAACGGGGAGAACGAGGATTGGCACTCTTTCTATTGATATGCTTCCCCTACGGGGAAAGCTAACGCCATGATGCAGCTACCTCTACCCTGAGCGCAGCGAGTAGCCTCCGCATACCACACTCTTCATCCATCATCCATCATCTCTCCCCACGTCCGAGTGTATTTTTCCGTCTTTGATGTAAATGTTTCGGTGCGCGTGGTCGGCAATTTCCTGCTCGTGGGTGATGAGGATTATGGTGTTCCCCTCGCGGTGCAGCTCGAGGAAGAGGCGCATGATTTCCTCGCCCGTGTGGGAGTCGAGTGCGCCAGTAGGCTCGTCGGCGAGCAGTATTCCGGGCTTAGTAACCAAAGCCCTCGCAATGGCCACCCGCTGCCGCTGCCCACCGCTCAGCTCGCTGGGGCGGTGCTCCAGCCGCTGGGAGAGGCCTACCCTTTCCAGCGCCTTTAGCGACCTGGCCCGCCGCTCGTGGCTGGGCACGCCGGAGTATATCAGCGGTAGCTCCACGTTTTGCAGCGCGTTGAGGCGGGGCAGCAGGTTGAAGTTCTGGAAGATAAAGCCTATTTCACGGTTTCGCATCAGCGATAGCGCGTCGTCGTTAAGGCTGCTAACGTCCACGCCTTTAAAGAGGTAGCTGCCGCCGGTGGGGGTGTCTAAGCAGCCGAGTATGTTCATCAGGGTCGACTTGCCCGAGCCGGAGGGCCCCATGATGGCCACGTACTCGTTTCGCGCAATGGAAAGGTTGATATCCTGCAGGGCAGGCACTTCGGCATCGCCAATGGGGTAGCTTTTTGTCAGGTGCGAAATCTCTATTAGCATTGCTCTACTGAATTTGTTTACTCGTAACGTATTGAATCTACAGGCTTTAGGTTGGCTGCGTTCTTTGCAGGGAGGTAGCCAAAGCTGATGCCCACAAGCACCGAGAAGGCAAAGGCAATCAGGATGGAGTACAGTCGGATGAAGGTGCTAACGTCGGTGAAGAGCGACACCACCAGCGAAAGGCTGATGCCCAGCAGCACGCCGATGATGCCTCCCGTTACGCTGATGGCCACCGCCTCTGCCACAAACTGGTGCATAATGTCCTTTTTGCGCGCCCCGATGGCGCGGCGGATGCCTATCTCGCGGGTGCGCTCCATGACCGTTGCAAGCATGATATTCATAATGCCTATTCCACCAACCACCAGCGAGATAGCGGCTATGGCACCCAAAAGAAAGTTGTAGATCTGCCGCTCTTTCTCCTCCTGCTTTAGCAGCTCGTAGGGTATGACAATGCTGTAGTCCTCGTTGTTGAAGTGCCGCCTTTTCAGTATTTCGCGGATGAGCGCGGAGCTCTCCACCAGCAGCGACGAGCTCTCCAACTGAAGGGTAACCTGCTGTATTTCGCTTTCCAGCACGTTCTCGCGCGAAAAGCGGTTTAGGAACGTCGATAGCGGAACGTAAACATCGGTGTTCAAATCTCTTGCGGCCAGCTCGCCTACGGTTTCGGTGAACAGGGCTTTGGGCTGAAGCACGCCTACCACCTCAAGCCACTGGTCTTGTATTTTCACCATTTTCCCCACGGGGTCTTCGTGCTGAAAGAGGGTGATGGCTACCCCAGCCCCCAAAACGCACACCTTTAGCCGCCGGTCGTAGTGGATGCTGCTGATAGGCTCGCCTTTCTGCACCCTGTAGCTCATCATGCCCAAGAATTCGGGGGTTACGCCAATGGCCGTCGATTTGGCCGACTTGTCGGCGTACTTTACCTCTACGCTGATTTCGGCCTGCGAAGCAACCTTGGCAATGCCCGGCACTATCTCCCTCATAGCGGCGGCATCTTGAAGCGAGAGCCCCTGCGAAAACTTTGCCCTGACCTCCTCGAGCTCCGCGTCGGAAAGCATCTTCTCCCGAACGATGATGTTGTTTACGCCCAAATCCTGGTACTTCGCTATGGCCTCGCGCTTTGCGCCCTCGCCAATGGAAAGCATGGTGATGACCGACGCCACGCCAAAGATAATGCCCAGCATGGTCAAGAACGACCGCAGCTTGTGGTCTACCAGCCCGTGAAGCGCTAAGCGAATATTCTCGCGGTACTCCATACGTTTTTATATACTCTAATACTTCAAATTCAAATTCAAACTCTTAACTTCCAAGAAATTCGCAGCTTACCGTCATTCCGGGCCTGAGCCTTTCGTCGGGCTGCGTAATGTTGACCTCCACGTCGAACACTTTTTGGCGCGAGTTGCTGTCGCGCAGGTGGCAGAGCTTGCCAATGTAGGCCACCTTCCCGCCAAAGACAACTTTGGGCATCGCGTCTAACCTTACGGCCACGTCCTGCCCTACTGCAATTTTGAGGAAGTCAATTTCGTTGATAAAGGTGTTAACTTTCATCCACTTGAGCTCGGGGACGTGGGCAAGGATATTGCCCGCGTAGATGTTATCGCCTATCTTTACTAAGGGCACCCCGCTGCTGGTGCCGTTCCTGTAGTTAAGGGCTATCTGAAAAATCCCCGATATGGGCGTTCGCAGCGTGAGGGTGGGCAAAATGTTGTAGGCGTTGTTGAGCTCATTCTCTATTTGCCGCACGCGTATCTGCTGTATTTTAAGGTCGTTGGCGTTGATGATTTTGCATACCTCCAGCGTTTTCTTTTCCTTCTCCAGCGTGATTTTTGCCTGCTCAAACTCAAGCTCCTTAATCTTTTTGAGCCGCGCCGACTCAAAGCGCGAGGACTCCAGCTCTATCCTCTTGAGGTTGAAGGCCGCCGTTTCGCTTCTCACCCTCGCCTCAAGGTCGCTGATTCGGTTGTCTAAGTCAACGCGCAGCTTTTGCTCTGCCGCCTGCTGGGTGGCCAGGTCGCTCTCACGGTCGAGGATGAACTTCTTGATATCTGTCGGGTCGAGCTGTATGATGGAGTCGCCGGCGCTGACAACGGCGCCGTGCTCCAGCAGCCCGATAATCCTCATTTCGTGCCAGTAGCGCCCGTAGCGAGGCATGACGAATGTTCTGGAGTTGACGGCGGCCAGCTCGCCCGTTTCTACGATGGAGAGCCCCCCCGTGCGCGCGTCCCTGCCGCTTTCTGCGCCGTCGGTGCAGGCAAGCGCAAGCGAGAGCAGCGTACCTATTATGCTTAGCTTTTTCATCACTCCTGCGCCTCCTCCTTCTCCTTCTCCTTCTCCTCTTGCGCAGCGTTGGGCTGCTCGGAGGCGAGCGGGTCAACCAGCGCCACCTTGTCGCCCCGGCTCAGCCCCTTGCTGATGATGACAAAGTCGGAGTTGGCAGCGCCGGTTTCTACCTCCACCTTATCGAAGCCGCCCACAGCTTTTTTGTACACGTAGCTTTTGTCGCCCTCGGCATGGATGGCCTCGAGGGGAATGTAGAGCACGTCCTCAATTTTGTCGATGATGATTTTGCAGCTTACAGTCAGCCCGGGCAGCAGGTTTTTGTTGGTTTCGTTGATTAAAATCTCCACCGGAAATACTTTGATTTTGGAGCTGTTGTCCTTGTTGACGGCCAGGTTAGCTACGGATACTACGCTGCCGGTAAAAACGCTGTCCGAAAAGGCATCGGGCTTGACCTCGACCCTAAGGCCTTTGGAGATTTTGGCAATGTCCACCTCGTTGATTTTTACGGTTGCCTTTAGCGCAGAGAGGTCGGGCAGCTGAATGATGGGGGAGCCCGACCAGCACTGGTCGCCCAGCTGGAACTTGTTGCCGCTGCTCCAGTTCCGGTTGATGATGGCTATGCCGGGCGCGGGCGTTACGACGAACAGCTTTTGCAGCGTTTGGTGCGCCTCGTTGAGCCGCAACTGGTCTTGCTCTATCGAGAGCTGCTTTTGCTTTACCTCCTCCGCCTGAATTTTTAGCCGGTTGCCTATCTGCTCCTTGGCGCGCGCAAGGGATATATCGGCCTTCTCAAGGTTGAGCTGTATCTCTTTCTTCTTTATGTCCGACTCGTACTCCGCCGATTCAAAGCGGATTTTGGAAATCTCCTGCGCTATCCGCGTTACCTCGTAGTCGGCCTTCAGCTCCTCCATGTCGGACTCGTGCTGCGCTATCAGCCTTTCGAGCTCGGCCTTGCTTATCTCAAGCCTTCCCTCAGCCTCAACGATGGCCTTCTGCACCTCCGAGCGGTCGAAGACTATCAGCGTGTCGCCCGCCTTAACGTCCTGCCCGTCTTTTACGATTTGGGTGATTTTTAGGGAGCCGTACCTCCACGAAATGGAGGGCGAGGCAATGCTTACGGAGCGAATGGCCTCAACCTCGCCATCCTCGTGGAGGTCAACGTAAAAGGTCCCGCGTATAGCCTCCTGCACGGGGATTTGTCGGGCATTTTTCTGCCCGCAGGCGCACGCGAGCGCCGCCAGCAGGAGGGGTAAGCCAAGCGTTAAATTTCTGTTTTTCATTTTGCTACTGTAGAATCGGGTAACAGCGCCTTCCTTTTTACCTTGTGCGGCGCAGGCTTAACGAGCGAAATAACGTCGCTATCCTGCAGGCCGGCGGCCACTATTGCCTCTTTGCGCGACGAGAGGCCGGTTTGTATTTGGCGCATTTCGTAGCCGCTGCGCTGCTTTACGTACACAAACTTCATCAAGTCTTCCTCAAAAATGGCTACTTGGGGTATCACAATGGTGTCTCTAACCTCCGCTAACGTAACGCGGCAGCTTGCGGTAAATCCCGGATCGGGCAGCTTGGCAGCGCTGTCTATAGAGGCCTCTACCTCAAAGAGCTTCACCTTTGAATTCTTTTTTATGGGCTGACCTACAGGCGATTTCATCAGGACTTTTCCCCACGCCACGTTGCCGGGCATCGCGTCGAAGGCGTAGCTGACCGAGTCGCCTACGGAAATGTGCTTGTAGTCGGTTTCCGCAACCATCATCTTAACTTTCATCTGGGCCACCTCTGGGATGGTTAGCAGGGGAATGTTTCCCCAAACAATATCTCCCACCTGCACCTTACCTGTGCCGGTTACCCTGTAAATAGGCCGCAGCGCCAAGCCACTCTGCGGGGCCTTGATCGTTAGCGCGGCTATCCGCTCGCCGAGCGACTGTAGGCGGTTCTCGATGCGCTTGATGCTCTGCTCGTTCATTTTTACCTCCGACTGCTGAATGATGGCGAGGGCCTGCAGCTTCTTGCCGTACTTTGCCTTTTCGATGGCCGCCCTTTGCAGCTCCAGCGCCTTAATGCGCCGCTGCGTAGGCGTAGCGTAGGCCAGCTGTAGCGAGTCCAGCTGCGCAATTTTCATATCGGCCTCGCTGTTGTTCACCTGCGCCTCCAGCAGCGCGTACTGCAGGTTTTGGTCGGCCTGCGCCTTGCTCAGGTTGGCCTTGGCGTTCTCCAAATCCAGCATCTGCCTATCGTACTCGTTTTGCAGCGCCTGCGCCTCGATGACGCACACCACCTCCCCCTCCTCTACAAGGGTGCCGTCCTCCACCAGAAACGTAACCGTGCCCTCGACGTTAGCCGGGCAGTACAGCGTAGCGGAGCGAATAGGCTCCACAACCCCGTCAACGGTTACCACGTCCTCGTAGGCGGTGCGCGAAACAGCGTAGGAGAAGGCATCCTTGCCTCCGCGCGCGCACGAGGCAGAAAGTGCGGCAAGCGCAAGCAGCGTTGAGGCGTATGCGGCGTGGCTGTACATGTGCTATGAGCGCCTGCTTTGGCGCTACGTTCTCTATAGTTTTTACGGTAAAAAATGGGGTGCAAGGTAGCGTTTTCCGCTGAAATAGCAAGCAGCATTACGCATATTTTACGTTTTTTTTGCTATTTTGGTAGGCAATATGAGGCTTATCCAATCCAAATATTTGGTTAAACTGCCGGAAAAGAAACTGTTGGAAGACTTTATCAAGCGAGAGATGGACAGATAAAATTCTATTCTGCCCTTTTTACCGACATTGTTACTCCGTCTTCGTGCAGAATGATTGTGTAAGTCGGGGCTAAACTCTCGTAGAGCTTGCGGAATGAGTTAAACCCAAAATTGTGGTAGTCGAAAGTCGGGTAGGTCTGTTTCAGGGTTTCGTTGAAACGTGAAAGCACGAAGTCCTGCGGCCATACATGCGGCCATACAATGGGAACCGGCAGCGCAGCTATTTACTTTTTTCTTTGCAGCAGCCCGAAGGCCAAGTTTTCAAGATGCTCTTTTCGCTCCTGCGGTACGCCAACCAGCACAAGGCTTTGCGTGGCAGAGTTGAGCAGGGTGTTTTCCACATTCTTTAGCCGCTGAACGACGTTGGCTTTGGCGTAGAACACCTTTACCCGCTCCACTTTTTCGGGGAGGGGGAGATGCCTGCTTTGCAGGAGGCGCAAAAATTCGCTGCGCTCCGGCTCCGGCAAGGCCGCCGCCGTGCCTGTGAACAGAAACGTTTTTTTGCCCGCCGCAATGTCGCTCCCCGTAGCCTTGCCAAATTCGGTGGCATCCGAGTATACGTCGAGGTAGTCGTCGCGGAGCTGGAAGGCCAGCCCCAGCTTGTAGGCAAACTCGTAGAGGCGCTGCACATCAATTTCGGGAGCGCCGGCGGCCAGAGCGCCCATGGCGGCGGCGGCGGCCAGCAGCGATGCCGTTTTTTTGCCTACCATGGCAAAATACTGCTCCTCCGTGACGGCAGGCTGCTGCTCAAAATCCACATCGAGCTGCTGCCCCTCGCAAACCTCGGTTGCTGCCCGGTTGAAGGCGCTGAGCAGAGCGCCGGCGTTGGCGGCGCGGCATACCAGCTTGTACGCCTCAATCAGCATGGCATCGCCGGAGAGGATGGCCGTGTTGGCGCCCCACTTTTTTACCACCGTCGGGCGCCCCCGGCGCAGGCCGGCGTTGTCAATAATGTCGTCGTGAATAAGCGTGAAGCAGTGGAAAAGCTCTACCCCCAGCGATACGTCAACGTGCACTTTTTCTATTTTCTGCAAAAACAACTCGGTGCACATGAGCAGCAGCGCCGGACGAATACGCTTCCCCCCAGAGAGAAGGGCGTAGCGCATGGGCTGGTAGAGCAGCGCCGGCGATTGTGGAAAGCT
>JAIRMD010000200.1 GCA_031258915.1 Prevotellaceae bacterium | reverse complement strand
ATAGCATACGCCCATGTGTGGTTAAGAATTGCCGATGCGTGAATGAATTTATGGCGTTGAGGAATTTGGCAGAATTTACCAATAATTCTGCCTGCTTCTCTAAGCTCATTAACTTATTGCTGCGCTTTGTTTCCATAATCTCAAAAAGACAGCGCGAAGGTATGAAAAAGTTTTGAGTGTACAAAATTTTTTTTTGGCGGAAGAAGTTACAACGGTAGTGTGCCAAATTAGTTGATTCTGCTTTATATTGCTCCTACAATGTATTTATAATGAGAATTTTATTAAATATAAATCTTTTTTCAGTCGATTTGACCCGCTACCAAAGTTTACACTGCCCGCAGGCCGCTTATAGCTTGCAGCTTGCAGCGGGCGTGCGCAAAAGTACGGTTTTTTTTGCTACTTTTGCACGCAAAAGCAAAAAAAAATATTTTGATGAAGTTAGCGTTACAGAAAAAGACCAAAATAGTTGCCACCATATCCGACCTCAAGTGCGATGTAGAGTTCCTGCAGGAGCTCTACGAAACGGGGATGAACGTTGTGCGCATTAACACGGCGCACCAAACGCTCGAGAGCTCGATGAAGATTGTGGAGAACGTGCGCAAGGTGTCCTCCAAGATTGGGCTTTTGGTCGATACCAAAGGCCCCGAAATCCGCACGACAGCAATGGCAGGCAACGCCGGAGTTGAGGTTGCAGCGGGCGATACCGTCAGGATATCGGGTAACCCCGATGCTCTGTCGCACCGCGAAATGCTGTACGTGAGCTACGCCGGATTTGCAGGCGACGTGCCGCTGGGCGCTGCCGTGCTCATTGACGACGGCGACCTGAAGCTGAAGGTGGTGGGCAAAAATTCGGATTTTTTGCTGTGCGAAGCGCAAAACGGCGGCGTGATCAGGGGGCGCAAAACCGTCAACATCCCCGGCGTGGAGGTGCGCCTGCCGTCGCTCAGCAGCCGAGATGTGGAGTACATCCACTGGGCGGTGGACAACAGCATCGACTTCATTGCCCACTCCTTTGTGCGCGCAAAGGACGATGTGATGGCTGTGCAGAAAATCCTGAGCGAGCGCCGAAGCCGCATTAAAATCATTGCAAAAATCGAAAACCGGCAAGGCGTGGAAAACATTGACGAAATTCTGGACTGCGCCTACGGTGTCATGGTGGCGAGGGGCGACTTGGGAGTCGAGGTGGAGCTTGAGGAGATACCGGCCATCCAAAAAATGCTCATAGAAAAATGCCAGGCGTGCGGAAAACCCGTGATTATTGCCACGCAGATGCTGCACAGCATGATAGAGCATCCGCGCCCAACCCGCGCAGAGATAATTGACGTGGCCAACGCCATCTACCAGCGCACCGACGCCATAATGCTGAGCGGCGAAACGGCCAACGGAGCGTACCCGGTGGAGGCGGTGCGCACCATGAGCAAGGTTGCCATCGCGGTGGAGAAGGATTTGCAGCCCTACGAGCGTCAGCCCAACGTGGGCATAAGGGACAAGGTGGCCATCGTGCTTTCCAAGTCGGCTGTGCAGGCAAGCCGCGAGCTGCCCATCCGTGCGCTCATAACCGACACCTACTCCGGCCGCGTGCCGCGCTACATAGCGGCGTTTCGCGGCAAAATACCCGTGTTTGCGCTTTGCTACATCGACCCCCTCGCCCGCGAGCTCTCGCTCTCGTACGGCGTGTACTCCTATCCGGCAGCGCCGCTCAAAAACAACGAGGAGTTTTTGCGCTACGCCATACGCTTTTTGCGCGACCAGGGCTGCATTGACAGCAGCGATATGGTAGCAGTTATGGCGGGCAACTCCTACTCCAGCGGAGCTACCACCTACTTGGAAATCGGCGTTGTGCAGAATCTGATAAGCGAGATCAACCAGGAGGCCTACTATGCGTCGTAGCCTCCTTGCGCTGGCGCTGACAGCGGCGGCGGCGTTTGCGCCGGCGGCAAGCTCTGCGCAGCCCGACGCTGAGCTGCCCGACGACGATGCTACCATCGAGGCGCTGCAAGCGCTACGCTACGACCGCTGCCTGGATGCGCTGAACATGCTGCTGGATAAGGAGCGCGGCGAGGATACGCTCAGCCGCATTCACCGCCGCCTCAAGGCCGAAGCCTTTGCCTGCCTCGGCTCCCACGAAACCGCGCTTGCCCTTTACAGCAGCTTGCTCAGGGATGAGGCGGACAACCCGCAGTACCTTTTCCGCCGTGCGCAGCTGCACGGAGCGCTGGGGCGGTGGAAAAAAGCGCACCGCGATTGCGCCCGCCTGCGCCTGCTCACCCCCAGCGACGACGCTCACTGCAAGCGCTGCGGAGAGTATGCGCTCAACGCCCGCAAGTACAAAGAGGCGGTGGCGTTCCTGTCGCGCCACCTGCTTGCCCGCGAGCAGGACACGGAGGCGCAGTACCTGCTGGCGCTGGCGCATCAGGGGCAGAAAAACCTCACGCAAGCCCTGCTGCTCATCAACGCTTGCCTTGCCGCCAACCCTGCGGAGGGGAAGTACTACGCAGCGCGCGCGCTGCTGTACGAGCAAACGGAGGCGCTGCGCTTTGCCGCTAACGACTACCAGACCTACCTCACCAAAAAACCTGCCGACCACAGCGCCTGGCTACGCTACGCGCACCTGCTCCGCAGGCTGGGGCGCACGCGCGAAGCCTGCGGAGCATTTGAGCAATCCGAAGCCCACGGCAACCTCGACGCCGGAAAGCACCGGCACAGGTATTGCAGGTGAGCGCAGCCGTTGCAGGGTTGTATTTTTGATGTTTTTTATCGCAGCCCCCAAATCAGTAGAAGTGCTGCGACTTTTTTTGCCAGTACTTGATGAGCAGGAAGCCGAAAATCATGCCGCCCACGTGCGCAAAGTGCGCCACGTTGCTTCCCGGGTTGTTCAGCCCCAGCGCCAGCTCCAGCACGCCGTAGCCAATGACAAAGTACTTTGCTTTGACGGGAATGGGCGGAAAAATCAGCATGAGCTGCGTATTGGGGAACAGCATGCCGAAGGCCAGCAGCACGCCAAACACAGCGCCGCTGGCGCCCACCGTAGGGATGCTCATCATGCCGTTGATCAGGCTGACCACCGTCTGCTCGGCCTGCGCCAGCAGCACGGGGTTTTCGGGCGTGGCCGACCACCGGGATACAAAGCTGTCCAGCGTGTCGGGGTTAATGTTTTTGCCGAAGTATTTTACGGCAAACTCCTCAAAGGCTTCTGGGGTAAGCGTATTCATCAGCGCTTTGGCGGCGCTCTGCACGTGCGAAATTTCTATCCAGCTGACAAATATGTGCAAGGCGGCAGCGCCCATGCCCGTTACAAAGTAGTAGAACAAGAAGCGCTTGCTCCCCCACACCTGCTCGAGCGCGCTGCCGAATATCCACAGCGCATACATGTTGAAAAAGAGGTGCATCAACCCGCCATGCATGAACATGTGCGTGGCAAGCTGGTACGGCCTGAACAAATCGGATCCCGGGTAAAACAGACCCAGATAGCGCACCAAATCAAAGCCTGTACGCTCAAGCACCGTTGTGAGCAGCAGCAGCACAGCGTTGATAATAATCAGATTTTTTACAGCAGGTGGAAGATTTCGCATTTCAAATTTCGCATTTCAAATTTAAAATTTTCAGCTCTTAGTTTTTAGTTTTTAGTTTTTAGTTTTTAGTTTTTAACTACTTCATGAACTTTCTGTCAAACTCCTCTACGCCGATGATGAGCATGGCGGGCTTTCCGTCGGGGCTGATGTCGGGCGAGGAGCACGAGAGCAGGCGTGCTACTAAGTTGTGCATTTCTTCTTCGCTTAGCGCCTTGCCCGCCCTGATGGCCATGCTCGCCGCCATGGATGCCGCCAGCACGTGGCGGTGATTTTCCTGTAGCGATTTTTCTTCGCTTTTGAGCGTTAGCAGCAGCTCCTCGATCAGCTCTGCGGGGGGCTTGGCCTGCGCTACGGCGGGCATGGCCTGCACCACCACCGTGTGGTTGCCAAAATCGCGCACCTCCAGCCCCATGTGCAGCAGCTCCTCCGAGATGCCCAGCAGCAGGTTGTAGTCCGCAGGTGAAAGCTGCACCGCTTGCGGAAACAGCTCCTGCTGCGCAGGCTGTGCGCCGCCGTCAATGTTGCGCAGCAGCTCCTCGTACAGCACCCGCTGGTGCGCGCGCGGCTGGTCTATCACCATGAGGCCGGACTTAACCGGCGTGAGAATGTACCTTGCCTTGAGCTGAAAAATTTTGCCCTGCAAAGCCGGCGACGCTGGCGCTGAGGCTTCCTCCGCATCGCTGTTTATCCGCGATTCGATAATCACGCTATCCTTGCTTTCCCCGCCGCTTCCGCTGTTCTCGCCGTCTTTACTATTTTCACTGCGAAAAAACGGGTGGTCTGCGGCCAGCCCATCGTACATTTTTTGCCATTCGCGCGGGCCTTGCGCCTTTTCGCCCTGCTCCCTGAACGGGTTGTAGGTGGGGTCAACGTTAACCTGCGGAGCGCTCGCCACCGTATCGCGGCGCAGCGCGGGGATGTTGATGAGGCCTGCCGACTCGAAGTTGATGGTGGGCGCAAGCGTATACTTGCCGATGGATTCGCGCACAGCGGCGTGCAGTATTTGCCATATCACCTGCTCGTCCTCAAACTTGATCTCGGTTTTGGTGGGGTGAATGTTTACGTCTATTCCGGCAGGGGCAACTTCAAAGTAGATGAAGTACGAGGGGTAAACGCCCTGCGGCAGCAGCTGCTCGTAGGCGCGAAGCACAGCGCTACGAAAGTAGCCGCTCTGGAAGTACCGCCCGTTGGCAAACAAAAATTGCTTGTCCTGCTCCTTTGTTGCGTTCTCCGGCGCAGCTACAAACCCGTGCAGGCTTACCACCTGCGTTTTTGTGCTTACGTCAATCAGCCCTTTTACGTTTTTTGCGCCGGCAAACAGCGTGGTGATGCGCTGCTTGAGCGTGGCGGATGGCAGCTCGAGCTCCTTGCTGCCGTCCTTCCACAGCGTGAACATCACCTCGGGATGGCACAGCGCAGCTCGCCTCAGCTCGGTTTCGATGTGGCGGAATTCGGTGCTGTCGGCCTTCAGAAACTTGCGGCGGACAGGGATGTTGTAGAACAGATTTTTTACGGCGATAGACGTTCCCACGGGGCAGCTCACCGGCTCCTGCAGCTGCACCTCCGAGCCGTTTATCACCAGCCGCGTTCCGGCATCGTCGCCGGAGGTGCGCGTTTTTACCTCCACCTCGGCAACGGACACAATCGACGCCAGCGCCTCGCCGCGAAAGCCAAAGCTGTGCAGGTTGAACAGGTCTGCCGCCGCGCGAATTTTGGAGGTGGCGTGGCGCTCAAAGGCAAGGCGTGCATCCACCTCGCTCATGCCGCAGCCGTTATCTACCACCTGCACCAGCGTTCGCCCTGCCCCCTTGATGATGATGTTCACAGAGGTTGCCCCGGCGTCTATTGCGTTTTCGACCAGCTCCTTCACCACCGACGACGGGCGCTGCACCACCTCGCCTGCGGCAATTTGGTTGGCGACGCTATCGGGTAAAAGTTGAATGATGTTCTGCATTGGCGTACATTCTGTCTATTTTGCGGCGGTGCCCTGTGGCTCCCGCCTCCATTAAGCATGGGCAAATGTACGCAAAATTTTTGAATTGCCGTACTTTCTCGCGATAACCATAATAGCGTGCGGTGGCGATGCGTCGCTCAAAGAGTAAATGCAAAATTATGCTACCTTTGCACCATTGTACGTATTTTATGCCATGTTACTACGCTTTTCCATACGTAAGCGGCTGCCGCTGTGCGCAGCCGTTGCCCTGTGCGCGGTTGCCTGCGCCGAAGAGTACAGCTGCCCCGTGCCCAGCGTTGAGCGCTTTGAGCTCACCGTGCACATGCCCTCTCACGAAATAATGACGGCAAAGGTGAGCGCCGGCTACGGGTACAACCGGCACGGCGTGATAGTGTACCGCTACCACAACGCCTCGAATGAAGTATTCGCCTTCGATGCCACCTGCCCCAACAGCGAGGAGTGCCTCGCCTCCGGCGTGGTGGAGCCTCGCGACGGGCATGGCATTTGCAAAAAGTGCAGCTCGCGCTACAGCCTGATAGATGGCACGCACGCCGATAAAAAAATCAAGCTGCGCGCGTACTACGTGCAGCCCTTGCCCAACGCTACCGACTGGTTTCGCGTGTATAACTAACTTGCAACAGAGCATGGATGCCACCTGAAAAGGCTACTTCAGCAAAAACTCTCTGAAATCCTCATACCGGCTGCTCATGCCGATGGCTTGCTTTTTGCCGCGCATAAAGGCTTGCAGCTTTGGGGGGATGGCAATATCGGCTCCCAGAATATCATCCACCGTTTCTTTAAACTTGGCGGGATGCGCCGTTTCCAGAAAAAATCCTTTTGCTTTTACGTCGCTGCTCAGGTACTCGCGCAGGGCTTCGCAGGCGCAGGCTCCGTGCGGGTCGAGGAGGTACTTTGCCTCGTCGAACGTGCGCTTCACTACCGCGCGAATTTGCGCGTCGCTGTAGCGGTAGCCCGAAATCGCCGCGGCGACCTTTGCGTAATCGCAGCCAAACAAATCCATGATGCGGGCAAAGTTGCTGGGGTTGCCCACGTCCATGGCGTTGGCGATGGTGGCCACGCTGGGGCGCGGCGAAAACTTTGCCGTTTGCAGGTATTCCCAGAAAACGTCGTTGGCGTTGTTGGCCGCAACAAAATGCTTGACGGGTAAGCCCATGCGCTGCGCCAGCAGGCCTGCCGTCAGGTTGCCGAAGTTGCCGCTGGGGACGCACGCCACCACCTCGCTGCCCTGCGGCATCTGCGCCCACGCCCAAAAGTAGTAGAACGCCTGCGGGATAAGGCGCACCAGGTTGATGGAGTTGGCAGAAGCGAGCCTGCGCCGCGCGCTGAGCTCCTTATCCAAAAAAGCCTGCTTCGCCAAGCGCTGGCAGTCGTCGAATGTGCCTTCCACCTCGAGCGCACAAATATTCTGCCCCAGCGTGGTGAGCTGCGATTCCTGAATTTTGCTCACCAATCCTTTGGGGTATAAAACCGTCACGGTTATTCCCTCTACTCCCAGAAACCCGTTGGCTACCGCGCTGCCCGTATCGCCGGAGGTGGCTACCAGCACGTTCGTTTCGGCGCTTTCGTTGCGGGTAAAGTGCTGCATCATGCGCGCCAAAAAGCGGGCGCCAACGTCCTTAAACGCCATCGTGGGGCCGTGAAACAGCTCGAGGCTGTAGAGGCGGTCGGTTACCCTCGCCAGCGGAATGTCAAAGCTCAGCGCATCG
>JAIRMD010000132.1 GCA_031258915.1 Prevotellaceae bacterium | reverse complement strand
GACGGCTACCTGCGCCGCGCATTCAGGTTGAACGAGGAAATCGTATCCTTGCAGCCGCCGGCAGGCAGCGCATCGGCGTTGGCTGCGGACAACAAGGTACACCTGTTCCTCGCCAACGTTGAGCGCGAAACGGCAGGCGGCATTGCCTTCAACCGGCAAGCGACATCGGGGGCGCACTTTCAGTTGTCGCTGCCCGCGTGGCAGCTGAATGTGTACGTGATGATTGCGGCGGTTTTCAGTGAAAAGCAGTACGACGAGGCGCTCAAGCTGCTGTCGGGCGCGGCGGCTTTTGTGCAGGCAAACAACCAGCTTTCGCTGCCGGGAACCAGCGAGCTGCTTTACGTTGAGCCGGTAAATCTATCGTTTGGCGAGCTGTCAAACTTGTGGAGCATTTACGGCAACCAGTACTACCCGTCGCTGCTCTGCAAGCTGCGCAACGTGGCTATCGACAGCAGCGAAATACGAGAGATTGGCAGCGTAGTAAAAAATACGAGCTATGAGCTGAAATGACTTTGTGAGGGGCTATGGCTAAGGCAGCCATAGAAATCTCAGGCTAATCAAAGAAGCCATCGTTCAGGCAAAAAAGAAAAAAGTATGTACGAAGCAGTGCTAAGCATCGCCCTTCGCCACGAGTACTACCCCAGCGGGTTTTGCCCCGTGTCGCTTGCCCCAACCGCAGAAACGGCGCGGCTCTTGGCGCGGCGCGGTATTTTGTTTCGCAGGCAAAAGGCCAATAGCTGGCTGTTGGTGGCGCAAAATGCGTTAGCGGAGCCGGATTTTCTGCACTTCAACCTGACGGCAGGCAGCGACACGCTCTACTACGTTACGCGGGCGTGGAAAGAAAATCCTGCCGTTAGGGTAGAGGCGGCCAGCGCACCCAAAGTGTGGCAAACCTTAACGGTTGATGTGCAGTATTTAGCTGAAAATGGGCAAGCAGAAATTACAGTTGAGGCGGAAAGCGAAGAAAAGTACCTGGAATTTCTGTGCATACCCAGGTTCAGCGGTGCAGATATTCCGTTGAGAATGGCGGAAGAAAAGCGGCGGATACAGGTAAAGGAAAGCCCGAAAAAGGCAACGCTGCCCGACGGCACGGAGGCGAGGTGTTTTGTAACAGCAGAAAAAGTAAAGCTGCGGCTGAACAGCGGTATAAAAATGCTGCTGTGGGAAGTGCGCGAAAATGGCGAAAGGTTGATTGGCAACGCAATAGATAGCCCCGCTCCCTCGCAGCCCTCGCTCCGCAGCCCACGAGATACGGTAACAAGATTTTACTACTACTAAAATAAGAAAATATTTCTCAATTAACTGTACTTCTAACAACTTAAATTTCAATAATTATGGCGGTGATGAAAACACCCGGGGTTTATATCGTTGAAAAAAACGCATTCCCCAATTCAGTAGTTGAAGTGGCGACAGCCGTTCCTGCCTTTATAGGCTACACCGAAAAGGCGGTAAATGGCAACAAATCGCTGCTCAACCAGCCGTGGAGGGTTACCTCGATGGCCGAGTTCCGAGCTTACTTCGGAGGCCCCCCGCTGCCGAAATTCGCTATCAAAGAGAGCGAAACGGCTACCAATGCGCTGTTGTTCAACGGTAAGTACTACACCCTGGAGCGACAGAAAGTATTTACTCTCTACTACAACATGCTGCTGTTCTACGCCAACGGCGGCGGCCCCTGCTACATTGTTTCCGTAGGCGACTATTCGGCTGACGGTATCGACAAGGCAAAGCTCGAAGCCGGCATTGCGCCGCTCATTAAAGAGCAGGAGCCAACGATGGTGGTTATCCCCGAAGCGGTCAACCTTGCCGACGCCAACGATTGCTACGCGCTGCAGCAGGCGGTGCTAAACCATTGCGGCTATGTGATGAAAAACCGCTTTGCGCTGCTCGATATTTACGGCGGCGAAAAAGACCGTAAGCACCCCGACGGCGACGTGGTCAACAATTTCCGCGAAGCCATTGGCAGCAATTTTCTTGACTACGGCGCAGCCTACTACCCTTTCCTCAACACCTCAATTGTGCAGGAAAACGAGCTGAGCTTCCTCAACCTCGACGTGGAAAACCTCAAAGCGCTGCTCACTGCAGAGCTGGACGCTTTAAGCCTGCCCGACGCTAAAAAAGAGCAAGTAAAGCGGTACGTTGAAGGCTTGAAGGAAGGGCTTTCGGACGTGGAAAACAGCTCGCTGCACAAGGTGCTGTCGCAAATCAGCCCATTTTATGTGCAGGTTATCAAAGAGCTACGCTTGTCGCTCAACCTCCTGCCCGTTTCGGCGGCAATGGCGGGCGTTTATACCTTGGTGGATAACAGCAAAGGCGTGTGGAAAGCCCCCGCCAACGTGAGCATCGCCACGGTGGTGAGCGCGGCGGTGAGCATCTCGCACGAGGAGCAGGAAGATTTGAACGTACCGGTCAGCGGAAAATCCGTCAACGCCATTCGCTTCTTTATCGGCGAAGGCATTAAGGTTTGGGGCGCACGCACGCTGGACGGCAACTCTCTGGACTGGCGCTACATTAACGTGCGCCGCACCATGATTATGCTCGAAGAGTCGGTAAAAAACGCTGCAAAAGCATACGTCTTTGACCCGAATGTAGCCGCCACCTGGGTCAACGTGAAGAGCATGATTTCCAACTTTCTGAACGGAATATGGAAGCGCGGCGGGCTGGCGGGAGCCGTGCCCGACGACGCATACAGCGTGCACGTTGGCTTGGGCGAAACGATGACGCCCGACGATATCCTCGAAGGCATTATGCGCATTACGGTGCTCGTTGCCCTTGTGCGCCCTGCGGAGTTTATCGAAATTACCTTCCAACAGCAAATGCAAAAAAGTTAGAAGCAACATTTAAATTTCTAAATTCTAAACTTATAAAATTATGGCTGGAGAAAAGCAAGACAATGTATGGCCACTGCCGAAGTTTTACTTTACGGTAAAAGTGGACAAGGATTTGGCGGAGGCAACCTTTCAGGAAGTATCCGGGTTGGACGTTGAAGCCCAAATCATTGAGTACCGGCACGGGAACAGCCCCGATTTTTCGACAATCAAAATGCCCGGCATCAAAAAGTACGGCAATATTACCCTGAAAAAAGGCATTTTCAAGGGCGACAACAAGTTTTGGAGCTGGTTTAACCAAATAAAGCTTAATACCATTAAGCGGCAAGCGGTTACCATCTCTTTACTTGACGAAGGCGGCGCACCGACGATGGTTTGGACGCTGAAAAATGCCTGGCCTACCAAAATTACCGGTACGGATATGAAATCCGACGGCAACGAAGTGGCTGTGGAAACGCTCGAAATTGCCCACGAAGGGCTGACAATCGCAAATTCGTAAATAAAACGCAAGAAGTTGACTTTCAACTACTTAACTTCTAATTTTTAGCTTCATGAACGATTGGCAGCTGCCGGTAGCGTTTTACTTCAGCGTGAGCATTGATGGCGAAAGCCTGCCTTTTAAGGAAGTTTCGGGCTTGGATACCGAAATGGAGCTCGAAAGCGTGAGCGAAGGCGGGGAGAACGGCTTTTTGCTGCAGCTGCCCAAGCAGCTAAAGCATGGAAACCTGGTGCTGAAGGGGGCGAAGCTGCCGCCCAGCAGCAAATTTATTTCGTGGGTAAAGAATACGCTCGAAAACAGCTTCGACATGGCTATCGATCCCAAGCTTGCGGTTGTCTGCTTACTAAACGAAAAAGCCGAGCCGCTTTGCACGTGGAGCTGCGACAACGCATTCCCCGTCAAATGGAGCGTGGATGCGCTTGACGCCGACAAAAACAGCGTGCTGATAGAAACCGTAGAACTTGCGTACTCCACAGTAAAACGAAGTTAACCAATGGCAATCGTTATCAAGGAAATACACGTTCGCACAAGCATTGAGCGGGCTAACCGTGCGCCCGGTATCGACGACGAGCTGGTGCGGAAAATCAAGCACAGCGTGCTCGATGAGCTTCGCTATTCTCAGCAGAAAAATCAAACGGCAGGCAGAAAGGAGCGGTAAGCGATGGCGATTACAAAGATGAAAATACAAAGCAAGTCCGACACTTTTGGCTTGGAAATCAATCCTGCGGAGCTCAAATTTAATAAAAAAATAAAGTATTCGCCGCTCGATGTGCAAGGCGTATCTGCCGGAGTTGTGAAGTACGATTCTCACGAGCCTTCAACGCTGTCTTTCGATTTCGTTTTGGATTCGACGGGGGTTGCCTACAAAAAAGAAGCGCTGAATGAAGCCATTGCGCTTTTTGAAAAAGTAACTTACGCTACAAACGGCACCATTCATAAACCCAACCCATTAACCGTCAGCTGGGGGAGCTTTGTATTCAAATGCTACCTCACGTCTTTATCCTACAGCTATACGCTGTTCAGCCCATCGGGCGATCCGCTGCGGGTAAAGGTCTCTGTGGCGTTCACCGAAAATATTTCGCTCGAAGAGGCCGAAAAAAAGGCAAACGAGAGCTCGCCCGATGTAACGCATATTATCACGCTCAAAGCAGGAGAAAGTATCGCTATGTGGTGCAACAAAATTTACGGCGATGCATCCTACTGCGCTGATGTAGCGAAATATAACAGCTTTACGGGGTTTAGAAATATTCGGGCGGGAACAAAAATTGCATTCCCTCCCCTAAGCAGATAATTTTCAGATAATGGCGAAGGTAAGCATAAGCGTTTCACCAAATAAAAATTCGGACGACGTTGTCCGCGTTTCCATTTTTAGCGAAGGAAACGCTGTTAAGTCAACCCTTTTCGGCTTGAGCTCCGTCTATGTATACAAAGGCGTAAACCGGATAGGAAGGGCATTGCTTGTTTTTAGCGCAGGCGATATGGCAAAAGGCGAAATTCCCGAAAGCGACGCGGATACCTTTGCGCCGGGAAAAAAAATCCGTATCGAAGCCGGTTACGGCGATGACGAAAGTCCGCTCTTTGAGGGGTTGGTTGTTAGCCATAGCTTTACGGTTGGCGCGGAGAACAATGCGCAGCTGCAGGTAGAGTGCCGCGACTACGCTTTTCCGGCGACTCTGGCGCGGAAAAACGCTGTCTATGAAAAGAAAAAAGACAGCGACATTATCAGCGAAGTAATGAAGAAATATGCGCCTCTGTCGGTTTCGGCAGATGCCACCAAAACCAAATACAGCGAGCTGGTGCAATACTACGCCACCGACTGGGATTTTGTGCGCTCCCGCGCCGACGCCAACGGCCTGGTTGTCGTTACCGAAGGAGCGAAAATCGCAATCAAAAAGCCCGATGTAAGCGCCTCGCCTAAGCTGAAAGCTACCTACGGCGCGGATTTGATTGAGTTCAAAGGCGAGCTTTCGGCTGCCGACCGGCAAGGCGATGCCGATGCGCTGGCTTGGAATCCTGACGAGCAGAAGTTAGCCAAAGCATCGGGTAAAAAACCGGCCTTGAACAGCCAGGGAAATGTTACGCCCGGCAAGCTGGCGCAAGCCGTTGGCGTGGATAAGTATACTTTGCAGACCGAGTGCGCCGAAGAAACGGCTTTGCAGGCATGGGCTGATTCGCAGCGCTTGAAAGCCGGGCTTTCGCGTATTCTGGGCTACTGCAAGTTTCTCGGCTCGGCAAAAGCCCTGCACGGTGGGACGCTGGAGCTCGACGGGCTGGGCGCACGCTTCAACGGCGTTGCCTACATTGGCTATGTTGAGCACGAAATACGCGAGGGAGAATGGCTTACGACTGCCGGGCTGGGGCTGCCCTTTGAAAATATTACCGAAAACCCCGATGTGGTTGCGCCTTCTGCCTCCGGCTTGCTGCCCGGCATGGAGGGTTTGCACATCGGAAAAGTAGCCAAGCTCGACGGCGACCCCACGAGCAGCAGTAAAGTACAGGTGGAAATCCCCATTTTGGGCGAAAAAGACAACCGGATTTGGGCGCGGCTGGGTAATTTTTGGGCAAGCAGCGGCTACGGCGCATTTTTCGTTCCCGATGTGGGCGACGAGGTCGTGCTCGGCTTTTTCAACAACGACCCATCGCACCCCGTCATTCTCGGCAGCCTGTACAGCAGCAAGCAAAAACCGCCCCGCGAGCTGACAAAGGAAAACAGCATACAGTCTATTGCCACCAAGTCGGGTGTAAAAGTAACATTCGACGACAAGGACAAAATAATCACGCTCGAAACGCCGTCTAAAAACACGGCGATTATCAGCGACAAAGACAAAAGCATTACGCTGAAAGACGAAAGCGGGAACAAAATAGTGATGGGAAAGAGCGGAATAACCGTAGAGTCGGCAAGCGACTTGTCGCTGAAAGCCAAAATGAACGTCAAAATAGAGGCCGGCGCAAACTGGGATGCGCAGGCAAAAACAAACCTCACGCTCAAAGGGCTGAAGATAGAAGCGTCGGCCAATACCGAGCTGGCGATGAAAGGCACGGCAAAAGCCGAAATTTCTGCCGCCGGGCAAACGGTAGTGAAAGGCGCAGTTGTAATGATAAATTGAGAATTAAGCATTATGCCGTTTGCAGCAAGAGTAACAGATATGCACACCTGCCCGATGCAAACACCGGCATTTCCCTCGCCAATACCGCACGTTGGCGGGCCGGTTATCGGGCCGGGTGCAGCCACCGTGCTGATTGGCAGCCTGCCCGCTGCCGTGGTGGGCGACAGCTGCGTATGCACAGGACCGCCCGATACAATTGTTAAAGGTTCTGCAACGGTAATGATTTGCGGCAAACCGGCAGCCCGAATGGGCGATACCTGCGCTCACGGCGGCAGCATAGTAATCGGTTGCCCAACCGTAATGATAGGAGGATAAAAGCGATGGGCAACGAATTATTTCTCGGAACAGGCTGGGCGTTTCCGCCGGCGTTTGTCAAAGGGCACGCCGTGCAAATGGTGAGCGGCGAGGAAGATATTGAGCAAAGCTTGGAAATCCTGCTTTCCACCACGCCCGGCGAGCGGATTTTCAACTTTGAATACGGCTGCAATATCCGCCAGTGGGTGTTTGAGGATATGGATTTATCGGCAAAAACGCTTATCGCCGACGAAATCCGCCACGCTATCCTCTACTTTGAGCCGCGCATTGATGTGGAAAAAATAGCGGTAGAAGTCAAGGACGCGCAGGAGGGCATCCTTTGGATAAACCTCGAGTACCGCGTGCGGCAAACCAACTCAAGAAGCAACAAAACGTACCCGTTCTACTTCAAAGAGGGGACGCATATATGAGCATTAAGCAGCAATGGGTGATTTAAGCCAACAGGATAGGGTCGAGCGCGTGCGCAGCGTGAATTTTTTTGACGCTATTGACGGCAGCGTTGATTCGCTTTTGCGGCAGGCAGAAACAATAGCCGCCTTTGTTCGCTACTACACCCCGAAGGGCGCTGCCGGCGGCCATTTCGACCAATTTCTGCAAGACCTCGCGGCTATTCGCAAGCAGGGCGCCGAAAACTTTGCCCCCGACGGAAACCTCGAGCCTGCGCAGGCGCTGCTCTTTACCTTTGTGACGCTGCTGCACGAAATCGCCAACAATTTTAACCTGAAATGGAAAGACTACGCCTACCGGTATCTTCAGAGAATGCTTGGCGCGCAATCGCTACCTGTGGAAAATCATAAAATCTGCCTGCACTTTACCAAAAACGTAAGTGATGCTGTTGCGCTCAAAAAAAATCAGGAGCTGCGGCTTGCCAGCAGCGACGCCAATGCGCCTGCCTACCGGCTCAACGAAGATTTTGCCATTGAAAATACCAGCATCGAAAAAGCTATTTCCGTACACTTTAACCGAGAGAAAAAAATCAAGCCCGCCTCGAAATATAATTTTGTTACCGCGCTGCAAATAAAAAAATTATCCGCTAACGATTTTGTTGAGGAGCCGCTTTTTGCCCACGATTCTAAACCCGAATATACGCACCCTTTGGGGTTTATGCTCACCTCGCCTTCACTGCTTTTGCGAGAAGGAAAACGCAGCGTAACCATAATGCTTGAAAGGGACAACACAAAAGGCAAAGGCGAAAATTTAAAGATTTCGCTTGAAGAGTGGGAAAGAAAGCTCACCGAAAAAAAATCTCGCGTTAAGTATCTGCACAATATCTTTTACATCCGCATCAGCACGGCAAGCGGTTGGAAAATGATTGAAAATTATGCTGTTAAGCGTGAAGGCGACAACCTGTTGCTGAAATTCACGCTGCTTGAAGATTTTTCTGCAACAGCGCCTTGCCGGCAAGATATTCACAGCTTTCAGTCGGATTTTCCCACCCTGCGGATTTACCTCAACTACGATGCTTGGCTGTATCCCTACTCGTGGTTAAGGTACTTTCCGCTCAAAAAAATACACATCAAAACCGAAGTCGAAGGAATTAACAATATTTTGATTTACAACGATTTGGGAAAAGTTGACTGCTCCAAGCCATTCCAACCCTTCGGCATTAATACCGAAAAAGGTGCGCTGATGGTTATAGGGAATTACGAAATGTCGGTGAAGCATACCCGCCGCCTCGACGTGAAAATTCGGTGGGGAGGGCTGCCCACGCACCTGCGCGGCCTGCAGGAGCATTACGCAGGATACGGCGTTCCGATAGACAACGCCTCGTTCAAAGTGCAGGCTTACTACTTGGCCGACTACCAGTGGAATGAGGAAGGCGAGTACGCGCTTTTCGGCGTTGACCCCGGCGCACCGTTGAGCAAAGAAACGGCGCTGAGCGGCATCAACGTAGAAAAAATGCCTGTGAAGTGGCTTGCGGAAGCGGAGTATGACTATACGATACACTCCCAAGCAGGCTTTGTGAGCTTTATGCTGCAATCGCCCGAAATGGGCTTTGGCGAAAAGCAGTACCGCAAAGTTTTTTCGGAGTACATCATGCAGGAGGCGCAGCCGAAAAAAGGCTCCGGGCGAAAACAAAAATCCGCTCCGAATGAGCCGTACAAGCCGGTTATTGAGCGAATTGCGCTGGATTACGTGGCCGAAGAAACGGTTGATTTACGCAGGCAGCCGCAGGCCTTGTCTTCCGCATTTTACCATATTTCGCCCTTCGGCGACAGGCAAGTATACCCGTCGGGTGGTGGCAATCCGTACGCTTTCCTTGTTTTTCAGATGGATACCGATGCCAACGTGCTGATTGCCATGCGAAATTTGCGGAAAGGCGGCGTTCTCAACCTCTACTTCGATTTTTTGCCCTTCAGAAAAGAAATAAACCTCGATGAAATACCGCAGGTAAAGTGGTTTTTCGGCGATGGCTACCGCTGGGAAATACTCCCCGATGGCTATGTGGGCTTGGATAAAACTACCAACCTTTTGGAAAGCGGATTTCTCAGGATTTTCGTTCCGGAAGATTTGGAGGATACGCTTTTTGACGAAAACGGCATCATCTGGCTGCGCGCTGCAGTAGAAAAAAACGAAAATGTAATTCCTTACATCAAAAATATTTACATTAACGTTGCGGAGGCGGAGGTCGAAATGGAAAAATGGCAAGACAGCGCGCATAGCCCGCTCGCCTTGGCCGGTACGCAGTGGAAATCCGAAGAGAACATTTCCGGTATAAGCGAAATACGGGCAGCCGCCTCGTATTCGGGCAAGGAAAAAGAAAGCGAGGAGCAACGCCTGATGCGCCTCTCGGAGTACGCAAGCCACCGCGGAAAGGCGGTAACCGCCCGCGATTACGAGCGAATGACGCTGCAGGAGTTTCCCGATATTGGCAAAGTGAAATGTCTGCCCGCCTTCAGCGCAAAAACGGATAAAAAAGAGGATGTAACCCTGGTAATTCTTCCGCAGCAGCAGGAAAAAAGCTCGAAAAAATATCTGGCCACCTCCCGGCAAATTTTGAAGGTGGAGGAGTTTTTTGCCGAGCGAACTTCGGCGGCTGTTCGCTTTGTGGATGCGATAAATCCGCTGTACGAAGAGGCGCTGGTGCGCTGCCGCGTAGCGTTCAAGAAGCGGTACCCGGCGGCTTCCTGCCGCACCTGCCTTTCGGATTTGCTCAACAACCTGATTGCGCCGTGGCAGCAGTCGGGCGAGCTCCCGGAATTTGACTACTCCTTGGATATGGAAGCAATACGGCAGCGGATGCTGGAGCAGGAATTTGTATCGGCGGTAGAAGAACTTTCCGTTGTGGTTATTAGCGAGGTAGCAGAAAATAGCTACACGCTGCATGAGCATGGAAAAGATGATAGCATCATCTCACCCTCTACGCCTTTTGCCATTTTTATTCCAGCAAAAGAGCACCTCATTACCGCCAATACAGACATCGACTTCGGCATTAGCGAGATGGCTATTGAAGATTCATTTGTTATTGCTTAACGTCGGCCCGAAAACTACACTCGACTCATTTTTACTATATTAGCGCCGTAAAGGTAAGCAGTAACGGTGGTAGAGTTAAGAGTTAAGAGCTAACGATTACCTTTATTATTTTCACCGTATCGTCAATGCCCAGCAGCGATACGTCAATGGAGAGGTGGTACGATGCGGCCATTCCCCACTCCTTATCGGTGTAGTACTTGTAGTAGGCAGCCCGCGATTTGTCGGTTTTTCTCATCATTTCCTTCGCCTCGCTTTCGCTTACGTGGTGACGCTCGACGATGTTTTTGATGCGATTTTCGGGCTTGTTGTGGATAAAAAAGCTGAGCAG
>JAIRMD010000122.1 GCA_031258915.1 Prevotellaceae bacterium | reverse complement strand
GCAGCAGCAGCAGCAGGTAGAGCGCGGGAGCAGCGCCGTCAGGGTTAAGCCGAATGAGGCGATACGCATGGAAATGCAGGGGCTGGTCAACGTCAAAGATTATGCCCCCGATATTGCTGTGCAGCTGGCCTACGCCTCAAGCCGCAATATTCTGCGCACGCAGCTTTACAGCGACTTCAACGAGGCCTACCTGCAGCGGGACGCGGCCATTAAGTTGGCGTTGGCCCAGCGCATTATAAAAAGCATAAACCCCGACCTCAGCCTCACGGTGCACGACGCAGCTCGCCCCCAGCGCATACAGCAGCGCTGCTGGGAGCTTGCCCGCGCAAGGCGGCTGCAACACCTGTTCACGCCGCCCACCGAAATTTCCATGCATACCTACGGCGTAGCGGTCGACGTTTCGCTCGTCAGCCGCAGCGCGCATACCGAGCTGGATATGGGTGCCCTGCCGGATGCTCCGGGGGCGCTGGCCGCTCCAAAGCGCGAGCGCGACATGCTGCAAAGCGGCAGGCTCAGCGAGCAGCAGTACGCCAACCGGCTGCTGCTGCGCAGGGCCATGCAGGCGGCGGGGTTCACGACCATCAGCAACGAGTGGTGGCACTTTGAGGCGTGCTCGCGAAAGGTGGCAAGAGCAAAATACCGGCCGATTATTTAAGCAAAAAAACGTACGTCCCTCCACAGCATCAACGGCAGCTAAGCACGCCGCCTGCAGCTTTTGCAACTTAGTTGCACGATTGCTGTACTACCTTTGCGCCGCTTACAGCAGCTTTACTCTCCGCTGATACAGGCTCAAAAGCCTGCTTTTTTGCCGAGAAAAATCACCTGCGCTTTAATGCTAAATCATTATGTTTCCATTATGTTTCAGAAATTAATAAAATTTTCAATCGACAACAAGCTGGTAGTTGTTGCGCTGACGCTCGCCCTCATCATTTGGGGCGGCTACTCGCTTTCGCAGCTGCCGTTCGACTCAACGCCCGACATAACCAACAACCAGGTGCAGGTCATCACGCTCTCGCCCTCGCTCGGGGCGCAGGAGGTAGAGCAGCTCATCACAACGCCCGTAGAGATGTCGCTGGCCAACATCCCAAAGGTGGTAGAGCGCCGCAGCATCAGCCGCAGCGGGCTGTCGGTTATCACCCTCGTTTTTAAGGAAGATGCCGATGTTTACTGGGCGCGGCAGCAGGTCAGCCAGCAGCTCAAAGAGGCGGAAGAGGTTGTCTCCAAGGATATGGGGAGCATTGGGCTTGCCCCGATTACCACCGGCTTGGGCGAAATATACCACTACACCATCCGCGCCGCAAAAGGGTATGAAGGCAAATACTCGCTGACCGACCTGCGCACAATGCAGGACTGGGTTGTGCGCAAGCAGCTTTCGGGCACGGAAGGCGTTGCGGAGGTGAGCGGCTGGGGCGGCTTTGTAAAGCAGTACGAAATCGCCGTCAACCCCCACACGCTGAACGCCGCCGGCGTAACCATTGCCGAAGTATACGCTGCCCTCGAAAGCAACAACGAAAACACCGGCGGCAGCTACATCGAGCAGCACAGCAACCAGTACTTCATTCGCGGGCTGGGGCTTGTCAGCTCGCTGGAAGACGTGGAGCAAATTCCGGTCAAGACCGTGAACGGCACGCCGATACTAATTCGCAACGTAGCCAAAGTGCAGCTTGGCAGCGCAACCCGCTACGGCGCCGTTACCCGCAACGGCGAAGGCGAGGTTGTGGCGGGAATTACCCTGATGCTGAAAGGCGAAAACTTCCAGCAGGTTATCAAGAACGTGAAAGAGCGACTGGCGCAGGTACAAAAAAGCCTGCCCGAAGGCATCGTCATTGAGCCGTTCATCGACCGCACGCAGCTGGTGGGCCGCGTAACGAATACCGTTGCCAAAAACTTGGTGGAGGGCGGGCTGATAGTAATTTTTATTCTCGTCCTGTTTTTGGGGAATTTCCGCGCAGGCTTTGTCGTCGCCTCCGTCATTCCCCTCTCCATGCTGTTTGCCTTTGGGATGATGCGCGTATTTGGCGTGAGCGGCAACCTGATGTCGCTCGGCGCCATCGACTTTGGGCTGATTGTTGATGGGGCGGTGATTATTGTGGAGGCCGTGTGCCACCATATCTACGCAGGCAGGGGCAAAAAACCTTTCCCCCCTGCGCCCGCCCGGATCTCCCAAAAGGAAATGGACGCAGAGGTGTATAATTCCGCCTCAAAAATCCGCAACAGCGCGGCGTTTGGCGAAATAATCATCATGATTGTTTACATCCCGCTCTTTACCTTAGTGGGCATTGAGGGTAAAATGTTTCGCCCGATGGCAATGACCGTATTTTTTGCCATCCTCGGCGCGTTTATCCTGTCCCTGACGTACGTGCCGATGGCGAGCGCGCTGTTTTTGAGCAAAAAAACGGAGCGCAAGCGGAATATATCCGACCGGATAATGGACAAGCTGAGCGGCTGGTACCGCCCCGCCATCACAAAAAGCTTGGGTTGGAGCAAAGCGCTGATAGCGAGCATGGTCGTGCTCTTTGCCGTCAGCCTGCTGGCGTTCAACCGCATGGGCGGCGAGTTTATTCCGAATTTGGAGGAAGGCGATTTTGCGGCGGAGGCGAGCATGGCGCAGGGAACGTCCTTAACCCAAATGGTCAAAACCGCAACGCAGGCCGAAAAGATTTTGAAGGCGCAGTTTCCGGAAGTCAAGCAGGCTGTAACCCGCATCGGCAGCG
The DNA here is from genome assembly GCA_031258915.1 of Prevotellaceae bacterium. Classification (GTDB taxonomy): domain Bacteria; phylum Bacteroidota; class Bacteroidia; order Bacteroidales; family UBA932; genus JAITMY01. The sequence goes on along the minus strand of JAIRMD010000122.1, from coordinate 1,304 downwards.
CAGAAATCCCCACCGACCCGATGCCGATAGAGCGTGCCGATATGATGATCGCCCTGATTCCCAAAAAAGAATGGAAATCGGCCAAAACCAAAGAGGCGCTGATGGAAAAGATGGAGGAAGCCCTGAGCGTCATTCCAGGCCTGGAGGTGGAAATGACGCAGCCGATACAGATGCGCACCAACGAGCTGATAACCGGCATTAAGCAGGACGTGGCAATTAAAATTTACGGCAACGACTTGGAAATTCTCACCGCCTCGGCTCAAAAGGTAGCCTCGCTGATTGGCAAGGTAGAAGGCGTTACCGAGCCGTTTGTGGAGAAGGTAAACGGGCTGCCGCAAATTCAGGTAGCCTACAGCCGCGACAAGCTCGCCAAGTATGGAATATCTGTCCGGGAGGCCAACTCGGCGCTGGAGACGGCTTTTGCCGGCAAGGAAGCGGGGTTTGTGTTTGAAGAAGACCGCCGCTTTTCGCTCGTTTTAAGGATGGAAAACGATTTGCGCAGCGATATTTCCTCGCTGGAAAACCTTTACCTGCCGCTGTCCAGCTCCGGCGTAAGCATCCCGCTTTCGCAGGTAGCCGAAATCAGCTACAGGGACGCGCCAGCGCAGGTAACGCACGAGAACGGGCAGCGCCGCATCTACGTAGGCTTCAATGTTCGCGGACGCGATGTGCAGAGCACGGTTTTTGATATTCAGAGCATCCTCGACGAGGAGCTGAAGCTGCCCGCAGGGTACTACTACACCTACGGCGGGCAGTTCCAAAACCTCCGGGAGGCCAAAGACCGCCTGATGGTAGCCGTTCCGCTGGCGCTGCTCCTAATCCTCCTCCTGCTCTACGCCACCCTGAAAAGCGTCGGGGAATCGCTGCTTGTCTTCACGGCCATTCCGCTGTCGCTCATTGGCGGGATATGGGCGCTGTGGCTGCGCGGCATGCCGTTCAGCATCTCGGCGGGCGTTGGGTTTATTGCGCTGTTTGGCGTTGCAGTTCTGAACGGCATTGTGCTCATCGGGCAATTCAACGCTTTTGAGAAAGACGGCATAGCCGATGTGAAGGAGCGAATTATAAAGGGCTGCATGGCGCGGCTTCGCCCGGTGCTGATGACGGCTTTGGTGGCCTCGCTGGGCTTTTTGCCGATGGCACTCTCCACCAGCGACGGCGCAGAGGTGCAGCGCCCGCTGGCAACCGTTGTTATTGGCGGGCTGCTTACGGCAACGGCGCTCACCCTGTTCGTCCTGCCGTCTATCTATAAGATATTCTCTAAGGAAAGTTTTCGGAAAATAAGCGCATGAATTTTCCGAAAACTT
>JAIRMD010000112.1 GCA_031258915.1 Prevotellaceae bacterium | reverse complement strand
GGCGCTACGCTGGAGAGCGCCGTCGGGCAGCTGCTCAAGGCGCACGGGGCAACCTTGTCCACCGCCGAATCGTGCACCGGCGGGCGGGTAGCAGCCATCGTTACGGCGCAGCCCGGAGCGTCGGCCTACTTCAGGGGCAGCGTAGTAGCGTACTCAAATGACGTAAAGGTAAAGGAGCTGGGGGTGCTGCCGGGCGACATCGAAAGGCATGGCGCCGTGAGCCAAGCGGTGGCGGAGCAAATGGCGCAGGGTGCACGGCGGACGCTGCAAACCGATTACGCCGTTGCCACATCGGGCGTTGCAGGCCCCGATGGTGGAACCCCCGAAAAGCCTGTGGGAACGGTATGGATAGCCGCCGCCACTCCAGAAGGAGTCGCCTCGCGTAAGCTGAATTTGGGCAGCGACAGGGAGCGAACCATCCTCCGCGCCTCGCACAGCGCGCTGAATTTGCTACGGTTGGCGCTAATGGGCGGCAGCGGTAGCGAGATGCGTCGCCTTGCTTTTTCTCCGGATAGCATCACCCATTAGCATCCTCCGCCTCGTCCGTCACGCCAACGCCTGCTCCAAATCAGCAACTAAGTCCGCCGCGTCCTCTATACCAGCCGAAAGCCGGATTAGGGTATCGGTGATGCCGATTTTTTCGCGCGCTGCTTTTTCTAGCGAGGCGTGCGTCATCTGCGAGGGGAGCTCAATGAGCGATTCTACCCCGCCCAAGCTTTCGGCCAGCGTGAATACCTGCAGGCGCTCCAAAAAGTTTTCGGCATCGGGCACCGTGCCCTTCAGGTCGAACGAGAGCACCCCGCCAAAGCCGCTTGCCTGCGCCTTTGCCAGCTCGTGCTGCGGGTGGCTCTCCAGGCCTGGGTAGAGCACGCGGCTCACCTTAGGGTGTTTTTCCAAAAAATGCGCTATTGCCAGGGCGTTTTGTTGGTGGCGCTCCATGCGCAGCGCCAGCGTTTTGAGGCCGCGCAGCGTCAGGTACGAGTCGAAGGGGGAGAGCACGGCGCCTGCCGAGTTTTGGAGGTACTGCAGCTTTTCGTAGTGCTGCTCGCTGTTGACCAGCAGCGCCCCCCCCAGCACATCGCTGTGCCCGCCAATGTACTTGGTAACGCTATGCACCACCACGTCGGCGCCCAAGTCCAGCGGTTTTTGAAAGTAGGGCGATAGGAAAGTGTTGTCCACCACCAAAATCAGCCCATTCCTGCGGGTAACTTGGGCAATAGCCCGTATGTCGGATAGCTTTAGCAGAGGGTTGGTGGGCGATTCTACCCACACCATTTTGGTGGATGGCCTCAGCGCACGCTCCACCGGCAATGCTCCGGTAGCGTCAACGTACGACACTTCGACGCCAAAGCTCACAAAAACCTGCTCGAACAAGCGCTTAGTGCCGCCGTACAAATCGTCGAAGGCAACGATATGGTCGCCCGCCTTTAGCGTGGCCAGCAGCAGGGTGGTTTCGGCGGCCAGCCCGGAGCTGAATGCTAAGCCGTAGCGGGCGTTCTCCAGCGCGGCCAGCTTTACCTCCAGGGCTTCGCGGGTGGGGTTTTGGGAGCGGACGTACTCGTAGCGCCCCGGCAGGGCTACTTCTTTCCGTGCGTAAGTGGTGGCAAGGTGTATGGCGGCCACCACGTCGCCGGTGGCGCCTTCTCTAAGGTCGGCCTCTTCGCCGGCGTGAACGGCTCTGGTAGCAAAGCCAAGTGTCGGCGCCGGAGCGCTGCCGGGTTGCCTGTGTTGCGATTCTTGTGCCATGTGTGTTACAGATCATTTATAAGTTTTACTGTTTGGAATTAGGTGAACGCGATAAATTACGGCACAAAAGTAAGCAATATAAGGCTTCCCACCGATTTCTCACCGCTTAAACATGCACCACTTAAATTAATTTAACAGGCACAGAGCGCTCCACGCGGCTATTTTTGGTATTTTTGCTACCTATCAACTTCCTGTAAAGACAAAAAACATAACGCAATAACATGGCAGAACCCAAGATTAAAGTTGGTATAACTCAGGGTGATATAAACGGTATTAGCTATGAGGTTATCATCAAAACGCTCATCGACCCGCGCATGCTGGAAATGTGTACACCCATTGTGTACGGCTCACCCAAGGTTGCCGCATTTTACCGTAAAACAGTGAGCAACGTTGGCACCTTCAACTTCAACATAATCCGCTCCGTTGACGATGCTAACGCCAAGCGCGCCAACATTATCAACGTAATGGACGATGAAGTAAAGGTGGAGCTTGGCAAGCCGTCGGAGGCGTCGAGCAAGGGGGCGCTGGCGGCGCTCGGCGCCGCCATTCGCGACCTGCAAAGCGGCAAAATTCATGCGCTGGTAACATGCCCCTTCAGGGAGCAGGCCGCTCCCGCTACCCGCGCCACGCTTACGGGGCATAGCGAGCTTTTAGCCGAGACCTTTGGCGCCAAAGATTTCCTCCCGCTGCTTATAAGCAACGCTGCGCGCATAGGCATTGCTACGGAGCACATACCGCTGTCGCAAGTTCCCGCAGCCGTTACAAAGGCGCTGCTAATTGGCAAGCTTCAGCTGCTCAACGCTACCCTCAAGGAGGATTTTATGGTACCTAAGCCCCGCATAGCGGTGCTGGCTCTTAACCCTCACGCCGGCGACGGCGGTCGCATCGGCTCGGAGGAAGTAGAGGTTATCATTCCGGCAGTGGAGGAGGCTACCAAGAGCAAAATTTTGGCCTTTGGCCCGTACGCCACCACCAGCTTTTTTGCCCGGAGCTACGCCTCGCGCTTCGACGCTGTGCTCGCCATGTACCACGATCAGGGGCTGATGCCATTCGGAGCGTTATCGCCTGAGGCAAGCGTGAGTTACACCTGCGGCCTGCCCATAATATGCACCTCCCCTATGGACGATATAGGCTACGATATAGCCGGCAAGGACACGGCTTCGCCCAGCTCGTTCCGCGCCGCGCTATACATGGCCTGCGATGCCTACAAGCGCCGCAGGCAGTACGCCGAGCTGTCCAAAAATCCGCTACCGGCTGCAACGCTGGAAATGGAGAAGTAGGCATTCGGATTTCAAATTTTCAGATTTCAAATTGCGTAAATGTACGAGTATATAAAAGGCACGTTGGCAACGCTTACGCCAGCCTACGCAGTGGTAGAGGCAGCGGGCACGGGCTACTTCATCAACATATCGCTGCAGACCTACACGCAGCTTAGCAGCGGCGCCAGCGAGCAGGTGCTGCTCTACCTGCACCAGCAGGTACGGGAGGATGCCCACGTGCTCTACGGCTTTGCCGATGCCAGCGAGCGCGAGCTGTTCCGCTTGCTCATCAGCGTATCGGGCGTTGGGGCGGCAACGGCGCGCATCATGCTCTCGTCGCTCAACAGCAGCGACCTAACCACCGCTATTGCGTCCGGCGATGTTGCCGTGCTCAAAAGCATCAAAGGCATTGGCCTGAAGACCGCCGAGCGCATAGTGGTTGACCTGAAGGAAAAAACGCTCAAGGCAGCCGGCGCAGCCGGCGCGGGGCTTACAGGTTCGCCGGCCGACAGCGTACGCAGGGAGGCCGCAGCCGCCTTGCTTGCGCTGGGATTTCCGAAGGCTGCTATCGAAAAAGCAGTGGACGCCGTATTCAAGCAGGACAACAGGCAAAGCGTGGAAACGCTGATACGGGGCGCCCTACAACGACTCTAAAAAATAGCAGGAATTTTGAGCTTCATTCATCGCTTCTCACTATCGTTTTCTCTCACAGCAACCATCGCCATAGCGGCGGTGGAAAGCAGGGCTGCGCCGTCCGACGAAGACCGCCGGTGGGAGCCTGCCGTGAAAGAATCGGATGCGTACGACGTAACCTACGACGAGCGAAGCAACCTGTACACGTTTTACGGTAAGGGTCAAGAGCGGCGCGGAACGCCGGTGAAGGTCATGAACAGCGCGGAGTACCGCCGCTACCAGTTTGACAACGCCGTGCGCGAAGCGTGGAGCACCCGCCGCAACAGCGAAATGAGCAGCACCTCGATGGGCAAGGACGGCACCTCGAAGCTTATACCCGACATACGGATAAAGTCGGCGCTGGTTTCCAATCTGCTGGGCAGCGACCTCATCAAGTTCAACATACAGGGCGCGGTGGAGGCCGTTTTTGGCTACAACTGGACGCGCACGGACAACCCTACCATCCCAGAGCAGTACCGCTCTCACGGCGCGTTTGACTTTAAGGTAAACATGCAAATCAACGCCTCCGGCTCCATTGGCGACCGCATCAACATCAACTTTATCAACAGCACCGACCTTATCCTGAACTTTCAGGACCTGATAAAAATCAACTACCAAGGGGACGAGGACGACATTATCCAGAAAATAGAGGCGGGCAACGTAAGCCTGCCGCTGTCCGGCTCGCTCATTACCGGGAGCCAAAGCCTGTTTGGAGTGAAGACCGAGCTCAAGTTCGGGCACCTGACCATTGAGAGCATCATTTCGGAGCAAAAGGGGCAGTCGTCCACCATTAACGTGAAGGGCGGCGCGCAGACCACGCTGTTTGACATTGCCGCCGACAAGTACGACGCCAACCGCCACTTCTTTTTGTCGCACTACTTTCGCAGCCGCTACAACGATGCGCTCAGGTACCTGCCCATCATCCAGTCGGGGGTAAACATCACCCGCCTTGAGGTGTGGGTGACCAACCGCAACAACCGGTTTGAGAGCTCGCGCAACATCATTGCGCTCGACGCGCTGGGCAGCGGCAGCGGCGCTCCCAGCAACGACAACAACATCCTGTACCAGGATCTCAAAAACAGGGATGCCGCGCGCAGCATGTCCACCGTAAACGATGTGCTGAAGGGCATGGGGCTGGAGCAGGTGAAAGATTTTGAAAAAGTGGAAAACGCGCGCCGCCTCACGCCCGAGAACGACTACCGGCTCAACGCCCAGCTGGGCTACATTTCGCTCAACTACCCGCTCAACGCCGACGAGGTGCTGGGGGTGGCGTTTGAGTACACTATGGGCGGCAGAACCTACCGCGTAGGCGAATTTTACGACGACGGCGTGGCGGCGCCCAAGGCGCTTTTTGTCAAAATGGTAAAGGGCAGCAACCTCTCCCCGCGCTTCAACACGTGGGCGCTGATGATGAAAAACGTTTACAGCCTCGAAACCTACCAGCTGAGCTCCGACAACTTCATTCTCAACGTAATGTACCACGACGATGCCGTAGGCACCAACGTGCCGTACATCACGGAGGGCAACATAAAAAATTTGCCGCTGCTGCAGGCGCTCAACCTCGACAACCTGAACAGCGCCGGCAACCGCTACCCCGACGGCCGGTTTGACTACGTAGAGGGCGTTACGGTAACGTCCAACGGCGGGCGGATAATATTCCCCATGCTGGAGCCGTTTGGCCGCGACCTCGGCGCAAAAATAGGCTACCCCATAGCGAGCAAGTACGCCTACAACGAGCTGTACGATTCGACGCTGGTAAAGGCGCGGCAGTTTGCCGACAAGAACAAGTTCCGCCTCACCGGCTCGTACAAGGCTACCTCGGCCTCCGAAATCATCCTCAACGCTACCGACATCCCCGAAGGCTCGGTGGTGGTTACCGCCGGCGGCATTAAGCTGGTAGAAAACGTGGACTACACGGTGAACTACACCCTTGGGCGCGTGCAAATCATCAACCCGGCGTACCTTGGCTCCAACGTGCCGCTGCAGGTTTCGATGGAGAGCATGGAGATGTTTTCGTTTGTCAAAAAAACGCTGATGGGCGCTAACCTAAAGTACCAATTTTCAAAAGATTTCAGGCTGGGCACAACCATTCTCCACCTTTCGGAGCGCCCGCTTACGCAAAAGGTAACCTACGGCGACGAGCCTATAGCCAACACCATCTGGGGGCTTAACGGCTCGTACAGCCGCGAGGTGAACCTGCTCACCAAAATGGTGGACGCCATCCCGCTCATCGAAACCAAAGCCCCGTCGCGGGTAACGGTGGACGGCGAGTTTGCGCAGCTGCTGCCGGGGCACTCCAGCGCCATCGGGAAATCGGGGACTACCTACATCGACGACTTTGAGGCCAGCAAAATGACCATCGACCTCAAGCAGTACACCACGTGGGCGCTGGGCAGCACGCCGGAGGAGGCGAGCGCCATCGGCGGACGGCACTTCCCCGGCGGACGGGCTACCACCACCGCCGATAGCTACCCCCTCAGCAGCGGCTACTACCGCTCAAAGCTGGCGTGGTACGCAATAGACCCGCTCTTCCTGCGCAACACCTCGTCAACGCCAAGCTACATGAGGAGCAACCAAAAGCTGTACTGCAAAAACCACTACGTGCGCGAGATTGACGAAAAAGAGATTTTCCCAAAAAAAGACCTGGTTATAGGCGTGGACGCCAAAATATCTGTGCTCAACGTGGCCTACTACCCCAACGAGCGCGGGCCGTACAACTACATCGACTTCGGCAGCAGCGGAGCATTCCCCGGCAAGGGGCTTACCCCCGACGGCTCGCTGCAAACGCCCCGAACCAACTTTGGCGCCATGATGCGCTCGCTGCCCATTACCGACTTTGAAACGTCGAACATCGAGTACCTCGAATTTTGGATGCTCGACCCGTTTATCTACACCCGCAGGTCGGGCGACAGGAGCAAGTACAGCAACGGGCGGCTCTACTTCAACCTGGGCGACGTGTCGGAGGACGTGCTGAAGGATACCCGCAAGTCGTTCGAGAACGGGCTGCCCTACCCCTACGACACAACGCTTATAGAGGAAACCGACTGGGGATACGTGCCCAGGGTGCAGTCGTTAGTCAACACGTTCGACAACAACGAAGCCGCAAGAGCAATACAGGACGTGGGCTACGACGGCATGAACCGCGAGCAGGCGCGTACGTTTTTTGAGCGCAAGTACAGCTACCTAAGCCACCTGCAAGGCGTTTTGAGCGAATCGGCCTGGGCTGCTTTTGAGGACGACCCCTCGAACGACCTATACCACTACTACCGAGGCTCGGACTACGACGCGCAGCGGTTAGACATTCCGACGCGCTACAAAAAGTACAACAACCCAGAGGGTAACTCGCCCGTAGCCTCAGGCGGCCTTTCCACATCGGCCACCACCATGCCCAACACGGAGGACATCAACCAGGACAACACGCTCAACGAGCTGGAAAGCTACTTCGAGTACTACATCGACCTGACGCCCGACGCCATCAGCCCCGACAGGGTAGGCCAAAACTACATTGCCGATGTGCGCACGGTGGAGATGAACGATGCCGACTACGACGAGCACCAAACCGTGCACTGGTACCAGTTCAAAATTCCGGTTGTGGACGGAAAGCCCTTTAACAACATCGAAGACTTCAAGTCGATACGCTTTATCCGAATGTTCCTCTCCGGATTCGACACCACCGTAATTTGCAGGTTTGCAAGGCTCGATTTGGTGCGGGGCGAGTGGCGCAAGTACAGCTACTCGCTGCTCGAAGCTCAGGAGGGGCTGGCGCAACCCGAAACGGGGACAGGCTCCATCGACATCGCGGCGGTAAGCATAGAGGAAAACTCCGACCGCTCCCCCGTGAACTACCTCCTGCCGCCCGACATTAGCCGCATCGTGGACAACACCACCAACCAGCAGGTGCAGCGCAACGAGCAGTCTATGATGCTCACCATAAGCAACCTCGCCGACGGCGACGCGCGGGCAGCGTACAAAAGCGCTACCCTCGACATGCGGCAGTTCCGCCGCCTGATAATGGACGTGCACGCCGAAGCCATCAGCGAATCGCGCCTCAGAGACAACGACCTCTCGCTCTTTGTGCGCGTAGGCAGCGACTACCGCTACAACTACTACGAGTACGAAATCCCCCTCAAGCTCACCCCGCACGGGCGCTACGCCGACAGCCAGCGCGAAATCGTCTGGCCGGCGGAGAACAAGCTGGATATTCCGCTCAGCGTTTTCACCGACCTGAAGCTGGAGCGCAACGCACGCCTGCGCACCACCTCCGGCATGACGCTCACCTCGGTATACGAAAAGGAGCACGGAAAAAATACCGTGCGCGTGGTGGGCAACCCCAACCTGGGCGAGGTGCACGTGCTCATGATTGGCGTAAAAAATCCCGTAAATAAAGGCCTGATGAGCGAGGACGACGGCCTGCCCAAGGACGGGATTGTGTGGGTCAACGAGCTGCGCTTTACCAACTTCAACGAGGAGGGAGGATGGGCTGCTAACATGCGCGTAGCCGCCAACCTTGCCGACTTTGCCAGCGTGTCGCTCGCCGGAAGCATGTCAAAGGCCGGCTTCGGCAGCCTCGACAGCCGCATCCTCACCCGCTCGCAGGAGGATACCTACCAGTACGATTTGTCCACCAACTTTGAGCTGGGCAAATTTTTCCCCGCGAAGTGGGGCGTTACCCTGCCGCTCGGCTTTGGGTATGCCGAAAACTACATCGTCCCCCTCTACAACCCGTTTGACCCCGACATCAAGCTGCAGGATGCGCTGGACAGAGCCGACAGCGAGGAGCGCGAGCAGCTGAGGAATACGGCCATCGACTACGCCATGCGCAAAAACTTTAGCCTCAACAACGCTCGCGTAGCCGGAAGCGGACAAAAGCTGCTGGGGCCGGCGGATATTTCCAACTTCACCGTGGGGTATGCCTTTAGCGAAGAGCTCATGCGCAACGTAAACACAGAGCGCGACTACCGGAGGGAGCAGCGGGTAATGGCAGCCTACGCGTACAGCGTCAAGCCTTACGTCTTTGAGCCTTTTGCCAAAAGCGCGAGCCTAAGGGGTAGCTCGTGGAAAATAATCCGCGACTTCAACGTGGCGCTCTACCCCAGCCAGTACGGATTTACCACCGACCTCACCGATACCTACACAGAGTACATCGCGCGAAGCTTTTACGAGGGAGTAAAAATCACCCCCATCATTTTCCGCGAGCAGGTCAACAACCGGAGCTATACGCTGGGGTGGGATATTACCCGTGCGCTCAAGTTCTCCTTCAGCGCCAGCAACCTCTCGCGGCGGGAAATTTCAACGGGAAGCGAGGCCGACACCGCCGCCATCGACAACTCGTGGCGTAACACGCGCTACGACCACGAATTTTCGCTGGGCTACACTCTGCCCATCAGCAAGCTGCCCGTCTTCAGCTGGATTACCGTAACCTCCTCATACAAGGCAACGTATGCGTGGGACGCTCCGCAAGTGTTCAGCAGCAGCAGCAGCAGCAGCAGCATGCCCTACGTGGGCAACACGATACGCAACTCCAACAACTTTACCATCAACGGAGTTTTCAACCTCGTTACCTTATACAACAAATCAGGCCTGCTCAAAAGCATCAACCAGGAAATGGACGGACGCTCGGCCAAAAAGAAGGAGGTGAAGGACGTAACCTTTGAGCAGAGCAGCGTTAACCTCATAGGCGGCAGCCGGCGCACCGTAAAGCACAACCTGAAGGACGCAACGGGCATTAAGGTGCAGGTTTTCGACGAGGCCGGAAAGGAGGTGAAGGTGGAGATGGAGGCAATCGACAGCCGGAGCATCAGCATACGCTCGGCGGCAAACCTGCGGAACGCAAGGGTGGTGGTAACCGGCAAAGCCCCCGCCACCGAAAATCCGCTGGCCTACGCAGGCAAGCTCACGGCTCGCACGCTGATGATGCTCCGCAGCCTCAACGTTACCTACATGCGGGGCGGCGAAACCATGCTGCCCGGCTACACCCCCAAAACCACCCTGATGGGGTTAGACCAGAGCCACCGCTTCAGCGCACCCGGATGGGACTTCGTGGCAGGCTCGCAGAGCGAAGACTTCTGGGGCAACTTCTACGGAACGTCAACCGAGTACATGCTCACCCGCGCCTACCGCAACAGCTGGATTATCGGCGACACCACCTTCATCAACCCTTTTACGATGAGCGCCGCTACCAACCTTTCCATGCAGGCTACCCTTGAGCCGTTCCGCGACCTGCGCGTAGAGCTCACGGCAGCGCAAACGCACTCCCTCAACAGAACGTGGTACGACATCAACAACAACGGCAGCAGCACCCCCATAGAGGCGGGCTCGTTCAGCATCAGCACCATCTCCATCCTCACCGCCTTCGAAAACCCCTCCAGCGAAACCTACTACAAGTCCAACGCCTACACCCGCTTCGACAACTCGCGCCGGACGGTTGCCGACGAGCTGGCGCGGCAGCGCTACGCCACCGCTGCGTTCACCCGGCTCGACAGCACCGGCGGATTCCCCGACGGATTCAGCGGGCTATCGCAGGATGTGCTCATCCCGGCCTTCGAGGTGGGCTACCTCAGCAAGGCCGTCAGCGACAAAACCATCCGCTACGCCGACTTCCTCTCGAAAATACCCCTGCCCAACTGGCGGATTACCTACGCCGGCCTTTCGCGCATAGCGGCGCTAAAGCCGCTCATCAAGTCGGCTACGCTGTCGCACTCCTACCGATCGACCTACAGCATCAACGCCTTTGCCACCAACACCAACTACGTGGAGAAGCCGGGTGAGCGGGATGCGCAGGGCGACTTTTACTCCCCCTACAGCATTGCCGCCGTCAGCCTCAACGAGCAGATCACGCTGGGAAGCGTTGACGTAACGTGGCAAAACGGCATCCAAACCCGCGTGGAGCTGCGCAAAAACAGGCGCGTTGACCTTAGCATGACCAACAACCAAATCATAGAGAACAACGCATGGGAGGGCGCGGCGGGAGCCGGATACACCTTTGCCAAGGTGCCGCAGCTGCTGCGCTTCAGCGACGGGCAGAGCGCCACAACATCCGTCACCCTGCGCGCCGACTTCACCTACCGCAACGACAAAAACCTCATCCGCAAGCTCGCCGAAGATACCCACCAAATCACCGACGGGCGGCGCAACATGGCCGTGAAGCTCACCAGCGACTACGCGATAATGAAAGACCTCACATTCCGCATATTCTTCGACTGGACGGAAAATAACCCCTACGTCTCCGCCGTAAATACGGAAAACATCTCTTTCGGGTTCAGCTTGAGGTACGTGCTGGGGATGTAGGAATGCTTGACCCGAGCGCTCTTTTT
>JAIRMD010000093.1 GCA_031258915.1 Prevotellaceae bacterium | reverse complement strand
GGGGCGTGGTTCTCCTCTTTCTTGTCCACCAGCACGCACTCGGTGGTGAGGAACATTCCGGCAACCGACGCGGCGTTTTCCAGCGCTACGCGGGCTACCTTCGTCGGGTCGATAACGCCTGCTGCGAGCAGGTTTTCGTACTTGTCGGTGCGGGCGTTGAAGCCAAAGTCGCCTTTGCCCTCCTTCACCTTTTGCACCACCACGCTACCCTCAAGCCCGGCGTTCTCTACAATCTGGCGCAGCGGCTCTTCGATGGCGCGCTTCACAATTTGTACGCCCGTGCTCTCGTCCTCGTTGTCGCCCTTCAGCTTATCGAGCGCTTCAACGGCGCGAATGTAGGCCACGCCACCGCCGGGGATGATACCTTCCTCCACAGCAGCGCGGGTTGCGCTGAGCGCGTCGTCCACGCGGTCTTTCTTTTCCTTCATCTCCACTTCGGTGGCCGCGCCAACGTAGAGCACGGCAACGCCGCCGGCAAGCTTTGCGAGGCGCTCCTGCAGCTTCTCGCGGTCGTAGTCGCTGGTGGTAGCGTCTACTTGCTTGCGTATTTGCGCTATGCGGTTTGCGATGTTTTTCTTCTCGCCGCCGCCGTTTACGATGGTGGTGTTCTCCTTGTCGATGGTTACCTTTTCTGCCTTGCCCAGCAGGTCAACGCGGGCGTTGTCGAGCTTAAACCCTTTTTCTTCCGAGATAACCGTTCCGCCGGTGAGGATGGCGATATCCTCCAGCATTTCCTTGCGGCGGTCGCCAAATCCGGGAGCTTTCACGGCGGCCACCTTAATGGTTCCGCGCAGGCGGTTCACCACGAGCGTCGACAGCGCTTCGCCGTCCACGTCTTCGGCAATAATGAGCAGCGCCTGCCCTTGCTGGGCTACAGGCTCCAGTATCGGCATCAGGTCTTTCATGGTGGATATCTTCTTGTCGGTAATCAGCACCAGCGGGTTCTCCAGCACAGCCTCCATTTTTTCGCCGTCGGTCATGAAGTAGGCCGAGATGTAGCCGCGGTCGAACTGCATGCCCTCCACCACCTTTACTTCGGTGTCGGTGCCTTTGGCTTCCTCAACGGTAATTACGCCTTCCTTCTTCACTTTGCTCATGGCCTCGGCGATGAGCTTGCCGATGTTGCTGTCGTTGTTGGACGAAACCGTTGCCACCTGCTCAATTTTGGAGAGGTCGTCGCCAATAGCTTGGCTTTGCTTTTTGAGGTGCGCCACTACAGCTTCTACCGCTTTGTCGATGCCGCGCTTCAGGTCCATGGGGTTGGCGCCGGCGGTTACGTTTTTAAGCCCCACGTTGATGATAGACTGCGCCAGCACGGTTGCGGTGGTGGTGCCGTCGCCGGCGTTGTCGCCGGTTTTGGAGGCCACCTCTTTCACCATTTGCGCGCCGAGGTTGGCGAAGCGATCATCCAGCTCTATCTCTTTGGCCACCGTAACGCCGTCTTTGCTTATCTGCGGAGCGCCGAATTTTTTTTCAATTACTACGTTGCGCCCCTTGGGGCCGAGGGTTACTTTCACTGCATCTGCCAAAGCGTCCACGCCTGCCTTTACAAGGTCGCGGGCTTCGATGTTGAATTTTATTTCTTTTGCCATACTTAAAAATTTTTAGTGGTTAATAGTTTTTGTTACATTTAATTTTGAATTGCTTAGCTGTTGGGTCGTTGAGCTGCTATCGCCATAGCAATTCGGCAGCTCAGCAAGCTTACACTACCGCCAAAATATCAGATTGGCGCAAGATAAGGTAGTCTTTGCTATCGATCGACAGCTCGGTACCGGCGTACTTACCGTACAGCACTTCATCGCCTGCTTTTACCTCCATAGGCTCGTCTTTTTTGCCGCTGCCTACGGCGATTACCTTGCCGCGCTGGGGTTTTTCTTTGGCCGTATCGGGAATGTACAGGCCGCTTGCGGTTTTTTCTTCTGCTTCTTTGGGCTCAATGAGCACCCTGTCTTGTAATGGTTTTATTGCCATAATGTTTTAATTTTTAGTAGTTAATATTAGTTTATCATTTTATCGCGGATGTAAAAAGGCCAAGCTTGCAGCTTTTTTACCCGCATCATCTACCTGCACATTTCGTGCCAGCGGCATTTTTGGCCTTCCAAGCAGACAAAATGTCAGCAACAAAAAAATGCCGCTCCTCAGCTTATGGAGGGCGGCGTTTTTCCGGTTGCTCTCATGCGCTACTCGTTAAACGGCATAGCGCCAGGGTCTTGTGCATTTTCTATTTGCCCTTTAATGGCCGATTCTTCCTCGCTGGCGCCGAAGTGCATGAACATGGTTGCGGTTAAGCTCAGCACCAGTATGGCGATGGCCAGCGTCCACGTTGATTTTTCCAAAAAATCGGTGGTGCGGCGTACCCCCATCATGGGGGTAGGAGATGCAAAATTGGCAGCCAACCCGCCGCCTTTTGAGTTCTGCACCAGCACGGCAAGGATGAGCAAAACGCTCATCACCAAAATGAAGATTGAAATTACGTAGTACATAGTGAATAAATTTGTATAGTTACGAGTTAGAAATTACGAAGTTTAGAAGCTACGAATGCCATTTCTACCCACCCCAAGCTCAGGCTCCAGCTTTCTCCTGATGGCGGCGCGCCGCTGTGGGGTGCCCTGTGTGCTGCTGCGAGGCGGTAGCTAAGCGGGCTGCAAAGTAAGCTTTTTTTTCCGGATAAAGCAAGCTTAATTTTGCGTATACTTGTTTTGCCTTGCTCAGCAGACCCTGCGCAAGGTATATGTCGGCCAGCGTTTCCGACACCAAATCTTGAGCTGCTCCATTGGCAGCCAACGGCGCCATATTTTTTTCGCTGTGGAAATGGTGTTCTACTTTTTGCGGCTGAACGGTCAAAAAATTATCTATTAGCTGCTCGCTGCGTGCGGCTGGGAGCGGCTGGGCTGCTGCTGCTGCTGCTGCCGCCGGAGGCTGCTCTACCGGCTGTATCTCCGCTTTTTTTTCGTAAGCGGTATCGGAGGGCACCACTTCAAGCTCTTCGGCGACAGGGCTTAGGCTGACATCAGCAGCGCTGTAAGGCTGCTCTTGTGGGCTAACGTCCTTCACCTGCTGCAAGTAGTCGTGCAGCCGCTCGCGGCTGGTGGCGTAAAGCGAGGCAAAGGGCAACCGCTCGCCAAAAAGTGAATGCAGCCGCTGCTTTATCGCTTTGAGTAGCAGCAGCTGAGCGTACGAAAACCACGGCAGGCCATCTACCAGCTGCTCCAACCACGCCAGCTGCTCGTCCGAAATTTCTGCCTCGGGCGACGCCATTGCAAGCATTTCGCTTGCTGTTATGCTGATTTCAGATTGATTCAAAGTTCAATAGCGTTATTAAAAGTTACAACCGGCGCATCGCCCATCCCCGCTGCTCCCAAGCCTACCAGTTGGCTACGGCAGCGTTGAAAATGTCCTCCATCAACTTTTTTATAATCGCATCCACCAGCTCGCCCTCCACCTCGGCGAGGTTTCGCTGGCTATCGTAGTCTTCGTACTGCGAAAACGATTTGTCAAAGCTTTGCGCAGGGTCTTGCGCGTTGTCAAACTTTACGCGCACCGAAATTGTAAGCCGGTTTTGCGCCGCTACTTCGTTGGCCGTAATAACTTGCGGAGTTACGGCGTATCCCGTTATCTCGCCTTCAAACGCGAGGTCGCCGGCGTCGTCTGTTTCCGATAGGCGCGTGCCGGTAAGGAACTTCATCTTGAGCGCCTCGGTAAAGGAGGAGCTGAGCGTGGGGTTCACCAGCGGCGCCATGTTGGGGAAAAACTGCACGCTGAACGTTTTACTTTCGGGCGAGAT